>CAYLTM010000080.1:0-2897 GCA_964386495.1 uncultured Leptospirales bacterium | reverse complement strand
AAAAAAGCCGGAGGAAGGACAATCGCTCAGAATGAACAGACCTCGGTTGTCTATGGAATGAATCGTGTTGCGGTAGAGTCAGGTGCAATTGAACAGATTGTCCCATTAAATGCGATAACTGAAAAAATTATTGATTTTTTATGAATTTTTATAGTTGACATAATTCAGCTATAATCGACCTAATACAATAAGTGTGGCTTTATTGTGAATAATAATATTCTTGGAGAAAAAAAATGGCGAGAGTTTTAATAGTAGATGATGCTAAGTTTATGCGAACACTTGTAAAAGATGCTCTTACTCCTAAGGGGCATGAGATAGTAGCCGAAGCTGAGAATGGCAATATAGCTGTCGAAATGTATAAGAAATATAAGCCGGATCTTGTGACTATGGATATCACAATGAGAGAAAAAGATGGTATTCAAGCTGCTGAAGAAATATTACAGTTTGATGCTGGAGCTAAGATTATTATGGTTACAGCTCTTGGTCAGGAAAATTTATTAACAAAAGCTATTAAGCTTGGAGTTAAGGATTTTGTAGTTAAGCCATTTCCGCCTGAGAGATTACAGAAAGCCGCAGAAAAAGCTCTCAATAGCTAGTTGTAGATTCTGTTTTTATGAATGATACAGAGGAAATTATCGAAGATGCTGAGGTCTCGGCAGATGAGAAATATAAGCTTCATATAGATAATTTTGATGGTCCTCTGGATCTTCTTTGGGAGCTAATTAAACGATCCAAAATAAATATTATTGATGTGTCCATTTCTCAAATTACTGAACAATATATCGCTTACCTTAAACTGATGGAGAAGATGAATATTGGTGTAGCGACTGAGTTTATTAATATGGCCTCGGATTTGCTGTATTATAAGTCTAAAGCTCTTTTGCCTACTGGAGAAATTGATGAAGATTTTTTTGTTCCGCCGCTGCCGCCTGAGTTAATAGCGAAACTTCTTGAATTTAAGAAATATCAGCAATCGTCTGAAAAACTCAAGGATTTATATCAGACTCATTCTGACTGCTACTCAAGAGAGGAAACTGCCCAGGTTGAAACTATTGATGAAAATGGTGAATATCTTTCAATGTCCTTGTTTGATCTTTTAAACGCTTTTGTTGATGTCATTGGGAGTACGGCAAAAATTGATGATAAAGAAATAATTTTTGATGAAATTCTTGTTAGTGATAGAATTAATTTTATTATTGCAAGATTGAGAAATAAAGAAAAAATATTATTTACAGAATTGTTTAAGAAAAATCCTATTGTTCAGGAAGTGGTAGCGACTTTTTTAGCTATGCTTGAACTGACAAAAATGCAGAAAATTAAAATTATGCAGGGAGCTACTTTCGAAAAAATCTTTCTCACAAGAAATTTTGAGAAAGACGCGGAATTAAGTTATGATTCGAGTGCTTACGAAATCAAATATGGCGACTGATAATATTTTATGATTGATAATAATATAGAAAATGATCTTAATGAACCAGAATTGAATGATGTTGAAAATAACATTGTCGATGGCGAAGATATCAATGATGAGGATCTTGGTCATAAAGAATTAACTTCTTTGTTTGAATCTGTGTTATTTCTTTCTAATGAACCGGTTAAGTTGAAATTTTTTGTGAAAAATTTTAATGTAGACAAAACGAATGCTAAATTGATATTAGATACTCTAATTGATGAATACGAGGAACGGGATGGTGGAATTAAATTAGTCGAAACCGCCGAATCTTATCAATTTATTACAAATGCTAAATATGCTTCACAAATAAGAAGAGTTTTAGGATTTAAGAAAAAAGAACCTCTATCGAAAGGTATGCTGGAAACTTTATCAATCATAGCTTATAAGCAGCCGGTAGTTTTAGCAGAGGTAGAAGAGTTAAGAGGCGTATCATCAAGAATGATGGTTGCAGCTTTAATGAAAAGAAATTTGATAAAACCTGTTGGAAGAAAGGAATTGCCTGGCAGGCCTTTAGCATATGGAACAACTGATGAGTTTTTACGTTTTTTTGGCTTGAATAAATTATCGGATTTACCGAAATTGTCTGAAATTAAAGAATTTCGCTTTGAAAGCTGATCGATGGAGAATTACTTGAAGGATAGAATTATTATTGCTGTAGACGGTCCAGCCGGTTCTGGAAAGAGCAGTGTTTCAAAGGAAATCGCGAAAAAGCTGTGTATCAAATATGTTGATTCTGGTGCAATATATCGTGCAATCACTTTGCAGTTTATTCGTCTTAATGAAGATCTTGAATCTTCTGAAAGAATAAATAATATTTTAGATAGCATTTCTTTAGAGCAGAAGTTTTCTAATGATGCTGTAAATTATACCTACCTTAACAATGAAGATGTTTCTTTAATTATTAGATCTGAAGAAATTGCCAAGTCAATTGGTAAAATTTCAGATTGTGAAATTATAAGACATTTTGTAAATAACCTCCTTAAAAAATGGGCTGTATCGGATTCGATCATTATGGATGGAAGGGATATTGGTACAGTTGTTTTTCCGCATGCTTCATTGAAGCTGTATATTGACGCATCACCTGAAATTAGAGCAACCCGCAGAATAAATGAATATAATGAGATCGGAAAAAAAGTTGACTATGAAGATGTCAAAAATCAGATTATTCAACGTGATAATCAGGATAGGAATAGGAAATTCGGAGCTTTGAAAATTGCGGAAGATGCTGTTTATATCGATACCTCAGATATGGAAAAATCGGCTGTTATTGATATGATTATTAATTTAATTTATGAAAAAACAAATTTTAGATAATATTTAGGTGATTAAATGATTATGGAAGAGCATAAATTTGAAGATGATGTAACAATGGAGGAACTTTTCTCTAACTATCAGTCATCTGACACTCCAAACAATGGGATTATTAACGGACGAGTAGTCTCTA
>CAYLTM010000079.1:5992-16824 GCA_964386495.1 uncultured Leptospirales bacterium | reverse complement strand
GTATAATCAGGCTATTAATCTATTCAGGATGTCGATTTATATATCCTGTAAAATCGACATCCTAATTACATAATTTTTCAATAATAATACCAAAAACATCCCATCCGCCCGGTTAGGACTATATAAACAGTACTGGATTATCGGCTGAAACGCTCCTTATGGCTGTGATGTTTTTCTTGGTCCGGTTATTGCAGAACACTACGATCTGAACTTCGGCACGGGTTTTAATTTGAGCGGCGCGAAACTTGGACTGGGTTTTAACTTTTATCCTTTTCCCGATTTGTTTTTTGAACCATATGCCGGCTGTAACGCGGTTTACTCGACAATGTTCGCTTCAAAAGGCACCACCATTACATATAGTGAAGGAACCACTGATGACACTGGTGAACGATCAGACGACAGTACGCCAGAATCCGCTAAATATAAAAATTCCGACGCCTATCTTGCTATTCCAAAAGTTGGGGTTAGATTTAATTTTGCACATGGCTTTCACTTTTTTGGTGAAGTTGGTTATTCTCAAATTTTGAATAATTACAGCACGAAATATGTCTCAGGTGACAACACAAAGAATATTAAAGAAGTGGTGTCTTTTGTCAAACCAGGCGGTTTAATGATTAATATAGGTGTGAATTGTTATATAGATTTATTAATAGATGGATTGAAAATGTAATTGACTAACTTATATTACTTATCTCAATTGACCATTAAATAAAACTAATCTTTTGGAGGTTTTTTATGCGTAAATGCTTTTTTGCCGTAGTGATAGTATTTTTATCCATAAGTCTTTCTTATGCAGGTAAGGTTTGAGAGAACATTGGTGGATGCGGGTTGGGTTCCAAATACTTAGGAGATAGAGATGAAGAAGTAGCTTTCTTTTACGCTACAACAACAAATAACAGTTCATCGCGTCCATCCTCTATTACTTCTGGAACATCCGAATGCAAACAGTGGAAAGGCTTGGTTCTGAATGAAAAGGTTGATCGGTTTATTTCAGATAATATGGCTAATCTTTCTCAGGATATCTCCAGAGGAGAAGGCGAATATTTAGAAACATTAGCGGTTTTGATGAATATCGATGAGAATGAAAAACATCTCTTTTCAAATAAATTACAAAAAAATTTTAATTCAATCTATGGAAAACCTGATATTACATCTCAGGAAGTTGCACAAAATATCAAAAATATTATAAATGGTTGAAAAGAGGTAAATTAAAATGAATAAAATATTATTACTTATTATTTCAATATTTTTCATAAGTTCAACGGTATATGCTGGCGTTGTTGAAGATAATATCGGAAAATGCGGTCTTGGCTCAAAAATATGGGGTAAAAGAGACGGATTGCTTGCTCATTTTTTTGCTATTTCTACAAATTATTATACTATAATACCGGGAACAATTTCAGGAACATCCGGTTGTCAAACTCTTAATAGCTCTTCTTTAAACAACCAGAAAGTTGAATATTTTGTTGCTAATAATATGACAGATCTTGCAGAAGATATTTCAAGAGGAGATGGAGAATATCTTGATACATTAGCAGTGCTTCTCGAAGTTGATGGTGAAAATAAAGATATTTTTAATAAAAAACTTCAAACCAATTTCAAAGAAATATATTCTTCCCCAGAAGTCAGCCCCAGTGATGTAACGGATAATATTATAAATGTTTTAAAAGGATAATAGTTTTAGTAATTTAATTATATTAAATGGAGGATTTATGAATAAAGTAATATTTACTGTTGTTATAGTTTTGTTTTCAATAAATTTTTCTTATGCGGGAGTAGTAGGAGAAAATTTAGGCGGATGCGGTATTTCCTCAAAATTTTTCGCAGATAGAGATGAATTACTGCCTCACTTTTTTGTTGAAATATTTAATATGAATCCGTATTCAACCACTTCACAAACTTCATCAGTAACAAGTGAACGAGACGGCTGTAAAGAATGGAAAGGTTTAGTTAACAATACAAATGTTGATAAATTTATTTCTGAAAATATGTCGAATTTATCACATGATATATCTATAGGAGGGGGCGAATATGTAGAAACTTTGTCCGTTCTAATGGAAATACCTGAAGAAAATAGAAGCGCGTTTATTAATACGCTGCAGCAGAATTTTAATACTATATACAGCAGCCCGGAAGTAACTTCACATGAAGTTGCTGAAAACATTGAAAAAGTAATTAATGGATAAAAGGCAGGAATAATTATGAAAAAAATATCTTTAATGATAATAATTTGCTTATCGTCATCATCTTTTTTATTTGCCGGTTCAGTTGAGGAGAATCTCGGCAAATGCGGGGTTGGTTCTTATATCTGGGGTTCCAGAAGCGGTATATTATCCCATGTGTTTGCAATATCTTCCAATACTATTTTTAATGTCGGTTCTACAAAATACAGTTCAATAACCTCAGGAACATCAGGATGCACGAAATTTAAAAGTTTAGTTTTTGATCAAAAAACAGATCTTTTCATTTCAGAAAACATGGCTAATCTAGCCAGTGATATCGCTAGAGGTGAAGGAGAGTATCTGGACACCCTTGCTATCCTTATGGAAGTAAATAAAAACGAAAGGATGGCATTTAATAAAAAACTTCAGGACAACTTTGTTTTAATTTATTCCTCTTCAAATGTAACATCACAAGAAGTTGCCGAAAACATTAAAGGTGTTATAAAAGGTTAACAATAGCTTATATGAAATATTATTTTTCAAAAAAAAGATGCATACTTAAATTTGCATCTTTTTTTATTACCACGATACTATGTTTTTCTTTAAATCCAGCTTTTTCATTGGATGACAAAAACACAAATTATGTTAACGAATTAATTAGTCAGGCAAAAACAAAAAATTTGGCAAATAGCAAATATTGGTACATTTTAATACATTATAAGAAAACTTTTTCTGGTATTGAGAGTTTAATAGACGATAAAAAATTTTTTATTGCAGCCGATGGAAAATATAATCCGGAGTCCGAACTTGAAGAAACCATAAAAATATTTTTTCAATTTGATCCATTTGGAGAAAATCACCCAGGGAAAAAATTTATTGCGAGATACCTATGGCTTAAAAAAGAATTAAATATTGATGAAAACTTGCTCCCATGCAAATTTGACGAAGAATTTAATAAAACAATTGATTTAATAAAACCTGAATCTGTTTCAATTATTTTTCCTTCTGCATATATAAACAGCCCGGCATCTATGTATGGTCATACATTTTTATTGGTAAATTTAAAAAATAAAACGAAATTATTATCGGCTTCAATAAATTATGCCGCTGCAGCTAATGACCCATTAGGTTTAACATACGCTTATAAAGGTTTATTTGGTTTATATCCGGGTTATTTTACGCTGCTTCCATACTATGAAAAAATAAGAGAATACTCAGAATTAGAAAAAAGAGATATATGGGAATATAAATTAAATTTAAATGAAGAAGAAACTATAAGATTACTAGCGCATGTTATTGAACTAAGCGACATATATTCTGATTATTATTTTTTAACTGAAAATTGTTCATACAACCTTCTATTTTTATTGGAAGCCGCTAGACCAGAAGTCTCTTTAGTCGATAAATGTCCGAAATTTGTAGCACCAGTTGATACAATTAGAGTATGCGTTGACGAAAATTTAATATCAGAGGAACCTTATTTTAGACCTTCAGCCACAACTAAAATAAATCATTTAATTGAAAAATTATCTGAGAAAAATAAAACAGTACCAATGAATTTAATATATGAAAAAATTACTCCAGAAGATCTCTCAAATGGTGATGAAAAAGAAAATGCGATTATATGTGATCTTGCAATTGAATATTTAAGTTATTTATATAATTCACGTGAAATTAATAATGCTACATATTCCAAAAAAGTAATTTCACTAATGAATGCGAGAAGTAAAATAAAAGAGGTTAACAATTTTAGTGATCTTAAATCGAAAACACAATCTCCAGAAAAAGGACATCCGCCAAATAAAATTTCGATTGGTACTGGATGGACTTCATATTATGGACTTTTTCAGGAAATTGGATATCGTCCAACATATCACAAATTAACTGATCCATCAATTGGCTATATAGATGGGGGAGAAATTACTTTGGGTGATGTTCTTTTACGGTATAATTCTCAAGAAAAGTTGTTAAAATTTCAGAAATTTGATTTACTTAATCTTATATCTATAGTTCCGAGTAATAGGTATTTGATGATTGAGTCAATCAAGTTTAACATTGGACTAAACCAGAAAATAATGAAAAATGATAATTCTTATTTAAATGGACATTCGAATTTCGGGTATGGCTATTCATATAATTTTTCAAATTTTGGATTTTTATATTTTTTTGGCGAAGCGGATTTAAACATTAATCAGTATGAAAATAAATATTTTTCACTTGGTCCTGGCTTAACTTTTGGTACATTAAATTCATTTTTTTCTTTCTGGAAATATAATTTATATACTGAGAATTATTATTATGCGCTTTGGGATAGGTATCCTTCACTTTCTGTAAATTTTCAAAATGGTTTCACTATAACTAATGATTTTAGTATTAAATTAAATTTTAAATATTCAAGAATTTACGGAAATAATTACAATGAAATTTCATTATCAGGAGATTACTTCTTTTAGCAATATTAATGTTTCAGAATATTTTTAAAAAAGCAGGCTATACATGGTTAAATATTCCATAATTAGAAAAATAAAGAATAATCTTTTTCTATTATTTTCATTCATTTGTACTTCTATCGGATGTTCGATGAATTGCTCGTCTTACGTTTATTATCCCGAAACGAAAATTTATAATACCCCTGCCGATATGGCGATGAAATATAAAGAGCTGTATCTGACAACCGAAGATAATGTGAGAATAAACGCATGGTATGTGCCGTCAGAAACGAATAGAGGAACTGTACTTTTTTGTCACGGAAACGGCGGAAATATTTCCACACTGTCCGAGACAATTAAAATGGCGAATGGACTGGGTTTGAACATTATGGTTTTTGATTATCGCGGTTATGGAAAGAGCGACGGGACTTCGAGCGAAAACGGAACATACCTGGACGCGGAGCGCTGTTACAATTATCTGACAACTGATTTATCAACGCCGCCGGAAAAGATAATTGTCTGGGGCAGATCACTTGGCGGCGCGGTTGCGGTGGATTTAGCCGCAAAACAAAACCCTGCGTTGCTTATCGTGGAATCATCATTCACAAGTCTGAGGGCTGTGACGACGGACATTACAGGTTTTAAATATGTCACCGCGGTTTACGGAAAACAGTATAATTCTATAGAGAAAATATCATCTGTCAAATGTCCTGTGATGATAATTCACAGCAGCGAAGATGATATGATTGGCGTTCATCATGGAAAGGCGCTTCTGGAAAGCGTAACTACGCAAAAAGATTTTCTTGAAATTACCGGCGGACACAACACAGGGTTCATCAATAATTTTGAATTGATATCCGCATCGGTGGACTCGTTTTTAAAAAATAATTATGACAGGTAGTAATATGTATAAGAAGACGGCAAAAATATTAGTAATAATGGTGATTCTTTTTTCCGCGAAAATAATCACCGCGAATGAGCTGCTTGATAAGGCCTACAATGATATATGCCGTAGCTACGTGGAAATGTGCGTTGACTGCAAGAAAAAACTTCGCGACAAGGCATTCAGCGTTATCGCGTCTGTATATTTTCCGGACGAAGAAATTGCGGCGAGCGCTGAAAATAAATTCGTGATAAACGAAGAGTGCCAAAGCAACGAATTCATGCTTGAGTCGATGGTTGCTAGACCAAAATATGTAAACAACACCGGTATTAAATACAAGGGCGAGTTGTTTTATCCGACAGTTGTTTTTAAATACTATTCTGAAAAAAATAAACTTGTTGGAATCAATAAATCTGATTGGACTAATAAAAGTATTGATGAAAAATTTGATGCGTTGAAATTATCTAAAAAACCATTTACCGGCAAAATAAAATTGATCGCTTTTCAGTATGGCGACAAAGAATCTTTTAATTTTGAAGTGAAGACTAACCGGATAGTCGTCCACTGTAAAATTATCGAGATGCAGTAATCTGTAAAATATATCATTATTTTCATTAATAATCGGCACTAATATACCGATAATATTATGTCGCTAAAAAATTACGGGGCGCTATACAGAAATAACTTTCCGGAGAAAACAATGACACCTCTTTCAGTTAAAAAGACCATTATTAAAATAATTTTCACAACACTTGCTTTCGCGTTAACCGTTACTTCGGTATCATGCTCACAGAACAGTAAAAAATCATCCAGATGGCCGACAGCATTTTTGATATCAGCGGTTTATTTTAATAACATGCGGCTTTTTAATGAATCGTTAGCCAATGGCGCTAATGTAAATGCAGTTGATGAAAAGGGAAGAACTCCGCTGATGAATGCTGCATATCATGGAAATTCTGAAATGATTAAAATTCTTCTGGCGAAAGGAGCCCGTACAGAATTAGAAGATCTGAAGGGGAACACCGCTCTAGATTTCGCAACTGTAGAGTGTATGGGCAAGGTTGATAATGACTGGAGCAACGCGCAAATTATTGCACAGGCAGGGTATTCCAATGATGATATTTTTAAGGCGGCTTTGAGGGGAGATGCTGAAAAAATTAAGCAATTTTTACAAGAGGGTGTTTCAGTAAATTCCCGAGGATGTCCGAGGGAAACTCTTAAGAAAAGCTGTCATAGCTTTTATTATAATCCAAATGAAAATATTGAAGAATCCCTGCTTGAAATAACATTGAACGAAGGGCATGCCCAAGCGACGGCTGTTCTGCTGGAGTCTGGTGCCGAGTATGATATCCACGACGCTGCTATGATAGGGGATAAAGAATTTTTTAAACTATATAATCCAGCCATTGAAGAAAAAATTCTTGTAGAATGTCTATATAACGCCGCTAAAAAAGATAATGTAAATATTGTAAAATTTCTGCTGGACAGCGGTATAGCTTCAGATGCAAATTTTATTGATAAAGGTGAAACAGCTCTCGGTGCAGCTGTATGTAATGGAGCCTATAATTCCGCTTTGCTTCTTTTAGAATATGGAGCAAACCCAAATAAGAATGATATAAACAACATTACACCGCTGGCATTTGCCGTATATTTTAAACGACCACGCATGGCGGAACTTCTTCTGGATTATGGTTCAGATGTTAATGTAACTTTAGTCCGGGGAGAAACTCCTCTGCACTGGGTTCAAGATTCAGAAACAGCATCCATCCTATTGGAACATGGAGCCTCCCTGCAGGTAAAAGATAATCTTGGAAAAACCGCAGCAGATATTAATTTATTTTCATATGAATATGATATTGATCTTTCTCTATGGTTTATGGAAAAATTAACTATAGATGAAGTACGTTATTCATTTTTTAGCAGTAGAGGTCTTACATCGGAAACTTACGGTGACAAGCGTTTTATCAAGGCTCTCATTGACAAGGGAATACGTTCAAACACAGATGCGACCTTAATGGTGAAGTTTTTGACTGGAGCGGTGAGGTTGGGAAATACTGATTGTGTAAAACTTCTTCTTGAATATCAGACTAATCCGAATAATGAGTTAATATTATCAACAGCATGTGAATACGGCTTTGTCGATATTACGGAAATGCTTCTTGATTACGGAGCTGATGTGAATTATACTGATACAGAGGGAGATACCGCATTGTTTTATGCCGCAGCCTGCGACCAGGTAGATACCGCGGATGTACTCATTAGTCATGATGCTAACATTAACCAAAAGGACAACCTCGGCGGAACAGCAATTCTCGAAGCAATCACCAGGGACAATATTGATACAATGGAACTTCTTCTACGGCACGGTGCGCGTATTGACTATAAGATAAAAAAAGGTAAATTCGCAGGAATGACTCCGGTTGATGTTGCAGAAAAATATTCATCGGAGGAGACGGTAAAATTTTTGAAGACATGGATAAGTGAAAATTGACGCGACAGGTTGTGGGGGTTGGATGTGATATATGAAACACCAAGAGCTGTTATATTTATAGTAGGAGCGCAGATAGTATAGAGCCAATAATTTCGTTGGGATGATTTATTTGATTGGTGTGTGCGGGGTTCGGTTTTTTGGTTATTTTCTCATATGTTGTTTAGTCTTTATCCAGAAAATAGTCCAAATCACCCCTGTTTCCAAATCAGACATGCGAATATTCCATTCCGAGTCTGAGTAGTTAAGCAAAATCTCTCCGATTTCCGACAGCAGAGAGTCAAGGAAAAGATCTATGGCTTTTGCGAGAAGTAAAGACACTGATAATTTGAAAAACTTCCGCATATCAGTAAACAATTCGTAATCAACCTCTTTGAAGTTAACAGTCAAAGTCTCCCAATTATTATCAGGATCATCATCCTGGTACTTTACGGCGATAAACTTCCTGATAGTGCAATTTCCGTCTTTCAAAATTTTCTGTAGTAAAAGAGTAACAATCTCGTTGACCGAAAAACCATTATTGTCAGAAAAATTCTCAAGTAGAGACAATTTCTCCTTGTTAATGTAAACAGATGATTTAATCATATAATCTCCGATTTTTTCTAAGTTTTGAGGGTTGGGAAGGTTCGAAAAAAACCTCTCTATTAATATATACGATAGAAAAGCTGGAATTGAGAAAAATATCATGAATTTTTTGCGAAAAGCGGAAAAATTTTTAAATTATCTAACATTGTGGAAATAAAAAGTAATCATTTAGAAAGATTGTTGACATATGCCTTAACTAAGCTGGAAGAAAAGGTGTTAGAGGTAAATAGAAAAACGGCGTCGGAATCTGCAAAAAAACTTATTATTGATCACTTAAAACAGCATCAATAATCTGAATCCAGTTATCAGCAGTTTTTGCAGCATTGGCTCTTTGCTTTTCCGTAACAATATTATTGTCCACATACAAATAAAGATTAATATTGAACCTTCTCTCAGACTTGAACCTTTCTCGGTAAGGTTCCGGTAAAGAGTCATAGTTTCTGGTCATCCAATTTTTCAAAAATTGCGTCATAGTATCTTTGTCGGCTTTATTATTAACTAATTGAACGAATTCATTTTGTCTGAAACTTTGATATTCCCATCTATCAAAATGCGTGTAATCAATATTTTTCATATAGATATGAATCTTCTCAGTTTGTTGATCAGAAAATGTTCCATAAAATGTTGAAAGAAATTTTGCAGTTGACTGAGCATTGCGTGTCAGCGGGTCTTTTGATCCGGATTCTGATTGATGACGTTTATCATCCTCTTTTCGATGTTGAACAACTTCGGTTTTAAAATTTTCCATCTGATCTTTTCTAAGAGTCATCACAAAATCAGCAGCGTCCGGTGCGGCTTTATCAATAAGAATTTCATATTTCTGATCAAATGTCTGATAAAAATACAGCAGATTCTCCTCGGTAAGTCCTTTCTGAATAGCCTTCTTCATGTAAACAAGGAGAACTCTATACTCGGACAATTGCGTCTCGTTATTCCATTTAAGCAGTTCGGAAAGTTTCTGTTTAGCAAATTTTTTCTGCTCTTCGTCCGGGTTAAAATATTTTTTAACTTCGAGATAAAGTATAACGTCAAGCTGATTATAAATTGTTTTATAAGTGTACTTGTTGCAGTTTAATAATAAGCACATACAAAACATAATTGATATCGTAATAAATAGTAATATTTTAAAATTCTTCATAAAAATACATCAGACCTGAAATTTCAGAGATATGTTCCATTTTCTATTACATTTTATAATTTTCATTCAAGGCTGCCGAAAATTATTCGACAGCCTCAAACAATTGACTATTTCTCTTTTTCAATTTTCTTAATTTTATTATTCTGATAATCGCAGACAAAAACATTTTCATTCTTATCAATCGCTATACCGCGTGGTTTGTTGAACTCCGCGTCATCACCCGAACCATCTTTGTCGCCAGCTTTTCCATTGCCAGCGTAAAGGATTACATTACCGCTAGGTGTAATTAGTCTTATTGCGGAATTTTCGTGATCACTTACGTAGATGTTTCCATTTTTATTACCAATGCCATGCGGTTTTTTAAATTTAGCGTTTTTGCCGTCAACATCGTCTTCATTAAAACCTGCAGAACCGTCGCCGGCAATTGTTTCGACAATTGCGGATTTGCCGTCTATGACAATTTTCTTTATAAGATTATTTTCAGAATCTGTTACAAATACATTGCCGTCAGAATCTCTAGTCAACGCATGAGGGTGATTCATCTGAACATCCCCTGAACCTGCTACAGTTCCCGCCGGTGATTTTCCAGCCGCTATAGTTGTTACTGTTCCATCAGTAGATATCAGCCTTATCGCGTTGTTGCCGTCATCCGCGACAATAATATTTCCCGCATTGTCAACAGCTATCCCGCTGGGTGCGTTGAACTTTGCTGTGGCAGTCGTCCCGTCAGTAAACCCTGTAGCGGAAGGACCAGCCGAGGTTGTGGGCGCAACAGTAGTTACCGTGCCATCAACGGCTATTTTTCTTATCGCGTTGTTTCCGGTGTCCGCTACAAAAACATTTCCAGCAGAATCGGTTGTAATACCATCTGGACTATTAAAAAGTGCCGCGCTTCCCTTGCCGTCAGAATAACCAGCTGTACCATTACCCGCAATCGTGGTAACATAACCTGCCTCAGAAACCTGACGAATAGCATTGTTTCCGGTATCTGTAACAATTAATGCACTCGTAGATTCGTTATAAGTAACACCGTCCGGTTTATTAAACTGAGCGGTTTCAACAGGACCATCAACGAGCCCCGGTTCGCCCGTTCCGGCTGATGTCGTCACTTTAGTTTTTTCTGCTTGTGACATAGAAGACGAATCGC
>CAYLTM010000079.1:3877-5982 GCA_964386495.1 uncultured Leptospirales bacterium | reverse complement strand
ACGAATCGCCGCCGCCGCAGAAAACTGTTAAAATCTGCAACGATACAATCATAGTAAAAATCATTAATTTCATTGTTTTCATTCTTTTTTTCCTTGTCCGGGATAACCGGTAAGCAATATTTAGATATTTTAATAATATGATAAATGTTGTAGAAATCGTCAACATTTTTTTGAAACCTTTTCGTATAAGAAAAAATTTTAATTAAAATAATTTATTTAGTTGAATATAATTTCACCTTCTTATGAAATAAACCACGGAAATTCTTAGCTGAAAATACTCGATCACTATGAAAATTATCGGAAGTGAAATATGATTAATGAATTAAACATTCAACAGCTTTATGTTGACTCGAAAGATTATAAAGCGAGTTTTCAAAAAAATGAAACCGTTACTATGGAGTTTGTAGTTTTAACTCCAAAGGTTGAGCGGCAGTTTTCAAAAATTCTGAGATATTTTTTGATGCGGCTTGATATAATTTTTTTAAAAGATCCGATATTTACTATTCTGAAAGAGTTGATCACCAACGCTTCAAAAGCAAACGCTAAACGGTTATATTTTTCTAAACACAAACTGGACATTAACGACAAAGACGACTATATAAAGGGTATGGATCATTTTAAAGAAGAGGCTTTATTAAAAAATTCAGATATTTTTAATGAGATGATTAATACTGAATACCGTGTAAAGGTTGTCTTTCACAACGCGAATATTCCGAAAATTTCGGTTATAAATAATAACATGATTATCCAGGAAGAGTTATATAAAATTGACGCGCGTCTAAAAAAAGCGTATAAATATAACGATATTACGGAAGCTTTTGAAGATGTTCTGGATGATTCTGAAGGTGCTGGACTTGGGCTTATTATGGCTATGATGATTTTCAAAAATTCCGGATTCAATAAGGATGATTTTGTAATTGCCAACAATGATGGTTCTACAGAATTCAGCATATCCATAGGAAGTCTGCCTCCTAAAGAGGAACTTGGTAATAAAATCAGCGAAGAAATTACTAGTGCTATCGATATTCTGCCGTCGTTCCGCGAACACATCGCTAAAATTTCCGCGTTATGTGATACCCACGATGTTTCGATTGCCGAGCTCGCGGAACTCATAAAGATGGATCCGTCGCTCACAACATCATTGTTGAAACGCGCGAATTCTGCGGGATATTACACTTCCCAGAGAGTGAACAGCATTGAAGACGCCATAAAAAATATTGGTCTACAGGGTATTAAAGTCCTGACAACCGCCGCTGGAATAGATGATATTGTTGAACAGAAATTTTCTGAATTCAAAAGCATCTGGGCGGAATCCTATAAAAAAGCGTATTACGCGCAAAGACTCGCGATTTTCTATAAACTCAACAAACTTGCAGATACCGCGTTTCTTGCGGGATTATTATCGAAAATCGGTAAGATATTGCTTTTATCAGTCAACAAAACCGTTGTTGAGAATATTTCCAAAATCAGCGGACTAAAAGATATTTCCAACACAGACGTTATCGAGGAGATTTCTATCGGGATCAGCCATAGTACTTTAGGCGGCATAATCACCCGCAAATGGCAGTTTGATGAATCATTGTCTACGGCAATTGAGTATCACACCAAACCGCATATCGCACCGGAAGAATATATTGTTTTGACATACATTGTTTATCTGGCATGTGTTCTGGCGGAAAATGATGATCTTCGCGGAAGTTCCAACATTGATGATGAAGTATACGATTTTTTCAAAATCAAAAACGACAAAAGTATTGAAGCCGTGCATTCATTGATAAAAACCGAGTATGAGAAGAAAATTGCCGCGGATGGAGAAATTGCTGTATAAGCAATGCAACCTATGAACAGAATTCTATCCTGTGTAATATCGGATTGCTCTGAGCCGGTTCGTATAGATTTATATCTCGCGAAAAGGTTCAGCTACAACAATCGTGAATTATGGAAAGCTGAAATATTGAACGGTAAAGTTTTTCTTAATGATTCGGCTATATTTAATACGCATAAGATTATTAAAAATGGCGACAAAATTGAATACTTCGGCAGCAGAAAGGAAGAGCCGGAAGTTGACAGGAATTTCAAAACAATTTTTGAAGACGAAAACATTA
>CAYLTM010000079.1:0-3867 GCA_964386495.1 uncultured Leptospirales bacterium | reverse complement strand
TTTCAATTGTAAAATTAGATAAAGATCCAAAAAAAATAACAGTTAACTTAAAAGCACCTCTTTATATCAATTTTGATACAAATACAGGATTTCAGACAATTCTGGAAAATGACCGCGGCGTAAAATATCACCCAATCCACAGGCTGGACAGAGAGACAAGCGGTGTGATCCTTTTCACGAAAAATGCCGCCTATGCAGCTCTGTATCACGAAGCCCTGAAAACCGCGCAAAAAGTTTACGTCGCGATTGTCCATGGAATCATGGCTGATGATTATCTTGATATCGACATGCCCATCGGCAGCGAACACGGCGGCATGTCAGACAGTGACTGCGGTGACACCATTGTCCGCAAAAAGCGGAAAGCTTTTCCCGGCGCGGAAGAATCCGCGTTCACTCGAATCGTTAAAATAAAGACCTTCGACAGTTACACAATTGTTAAGGCTTTACCAAAAACCGGACGGCTTCACCAGATACGTGTTCACCTTAATTACGCTGGTCTGCCGATTGTCGGAGATAAAATCTACGGTAAAGATGAGAAATTTTATTTAGCATTTATACGCGATGGTTTAACGGAAGATCTTTTGTCTGAGCTGGAAATGAAACGCTGTGCTCTTCATGCCCACAAGCTGAAAATTATTAATCCTGACACGGGAGAATTTGTTAAATATATCGCACCCTATCCAGATGATTTTAAAGAATTTTGTGAAAACAGAAATGCTCTATTGACAACTGTTCGTTAGAATTTTCTGTTGTAACATAAAAATTAGCTCTGGCACCTTTTAAAATCACATATGCGACATAACATTGCGTAACTATGCACATATTGCTCTGACACCCTTTATAATGTGTCCAACAAGTATTTCGGGAAACAGCTAATTTTTGATTGACTTTTATTATTGATTATTTAAAGTAAAACATCAGGAAAAAAAATATTGTTCCAAGGGGTTGCCAGGTGATAATTACGCAAAATCTTTGTGAAAAAATTATCTGTTAAAATGTTATTTAATAAAAAAACAGATTTCAAAGTTAAATTTTGGGGTGTCAGGGGTTCAATACCTGTTCCAGGAAAAAAATTTGCGAAGTATGGCGGCAATACATCTTGTGTAGAACTGCGATGTGGAGACGAAATTATTGTGTTGGATGCCGGAACTGGAATCCGTGCGCTTGGACGTTCGCTTCTTCAAGAGTTTAATAATCAACCTCTAAAAATTAATATTCTGATAAGTCATACCCACTGGGATCATATACAGGGATTTCCATTTCTTCCTCAGATATATATTCCGGGAAACACCATCACTTTTTTTGGGGGACATTCGGTATCGACTCTTGAAAAGCTGATAATGGTTCAGATGTCTGAGGAATATCATCCCAAGACTTTATATGAACTTGCGGCGAAGGTTGAGTTTGTTCAGTTATCAGGCAGTGAATTTTCCATTGGTAACGCGAAAATTCTGTTCACACATTTAATACATCCGGGACTAGCATTGGGTTTCAGAATCACATATAATAATAGAGTTGTCGCGTATCTTACTGATAACGAAATTTTATCGGATAAGCAGTTGTCGAGGTATAACTGGGAAAATATCGGAAAGCTTATTCAGAACGCTGATATCGTTATTCATGACGCGCAGTACTCGCCGGAAGAATATGCGAAAAAAATCGGATGGGGACATTCATCCTATGACCAGGTTGTTGAAATTTGTAAAGATTATAATGTTAAAAAATTGTTTTTGTTCCATCATGATCCGATAAAGACTGACAAGGAAATTGATGTTTTTGTGAAAAAGGCTAGACTAAAAGCCGGCTGCGGGTTAAAGGTTTTCGGTGCGAAAGAATTCGATGAATATTATCTATAAATTAATTATCAGTAAAGGATTAACATGAAAAATTTATTAGTATTATTATTTGTTTTATATTTCACATCTCCAATATTTTCTGAGATTATTCTGAATTCTCCAAAAAATGGATTTACTACAGACAGTGTACAGAAAATCTCCGGAACCGTTACTAATTATAATGATAATAAAATCACCATGATTTTTAATGGAATTCCTCAGACAATTTTGTTGGAGAATAACCAATTCAACGTGAATACCGTGGTTGCTCCTGGAAATAATTTGATTGAACTTAAAGCTGGAAATTTTAATGAGAAGATTTCTTTTTTCGCGAAAGTTCCTAACCGTGATATAAAAGTTGTATTATCCTGGGACACTCCGACGGATCTTGACCTATGGGTTGTCGATCCTAAGGGTAATAAGTGCTATTACGCTAACCGTTCAATACCGACAGGCGGCAATTTAGATGTTGATGTTACTTCTGGTTACGGTCCCGAAACCTTTACGATGGCTAAAGCCCTTCCCGGCACTTACGCTGTTCAGGTGCAGTATTATAGTTCAAACGCGGCACCGATTACCAGGGTGAAAATCTTTGTAGTATTGTATGAAGGCACTTCCAGGGAAAAAGTAATCCCCTATAATTTCGTAATGAACAAGGAATATCAGGTTTATCACTTAACAAATTTTTCAATCGAAAACGAGTAATATTTGCGGATGATTATTAGAGCTCAAACTAATTGATGTCTTTAAAATATTTTTTAGGATTATCGTTGATAAGTATAATCGGTAATCATGTTTATTTTTAAATAAATTGTTCACTAACAAAAATATGACAACACTTTGCGATTGGATGTATACTCAAATATATAAACTATATGATTATTAATTAAATATAATACGATATTAATAAATTAATATTTGACTATAATATACCAAAGGTTTAGTAGTTGTTAGGAATCACTACTCGTTCATGCACTTTCAATAATGCCAATCATTCTAATCTCATAAATCAAGGTTCAGACATTGTTTTGATTTTTATTTTTGCTCTTCAATTATTTTCCAAAATACGGTTCAACTTCGCAGATCTTTTCTTATTGACGAAAATAATAATCCTAAATATATTACAAATGATTATTATGTAAAGGAGTATTGTTATGATTGATCCGGAAATAATAGAGTTGAAAAAACTTTTTCGTGAGATTGCAGAAATGCAGAAAGAAACATCTGAACAGATGAAGAAAACTGACGAGCAAATGAAAAGAACTGACGAGAGAATGAATAAAACTGACGCGAAGCTTGATAAGTTGGCAAAAATGTATGGTAATGTTTCGAAAAACCAGGGAGATGTCGCTGAAGAGTTCTTCTATAACACAATAAAGACGAATTTGAAAATAGGCAATTTACAGTTTTACGATATTTCTCTAAATATGTTTAAGGAAAAAGACGGAATAAAAGATGAGTTTGATATTGTTTTAACAAACGGTGATAGTCTTGCGATAATAGAAGTGAAATACAAAGCTCACGAGAATGATGTTGAGAAGATAAAAGATAAGAAGATTTCAAATTTCAGAAAACTCTATCCAATTTATAAAGATTATAAAATTTACGCGGGTATCGCCGGTTTTCATATAAATGATGATGTTGTGAATAAGGCAGAAGAATATGGTTTTTTCGTGTTAAAAAGAAAAGGCGAGCTTGTGGAATTCGACACCGCCTTTATGAAAGAACAGTTGGCAGAGTGATTATTAATTTTGAATGATGAATTTTGAATGGTGAATGAGGATGAAGAATTTTGAATGAAGAATGATGAATGATGAGGATGTGTTTGTGTCGGTGTTTGGTTGCGGCAGGTGAGAGAAGAATCAAACCACGAAGAACACGAAGGGGCATAGAAATGGAAATGATGAATTTTTAATGTGGAATGAAGATGTGTTTGTGTGAGTAGAGACAGGTTGCAACCTGTCTTATGAGTTATATAATCCTCATCCCCGACCCTTCTCCCGACGCAAGGCTGGTAGAAGGGTGTCTTGAA
>CAYLTM010000078.1:12115-16896 GCA_964386495.1 uncultured Leptospirales bacterium | reverse complement strand
TTATTTAGCCCATTTGTTGTACCGACAACGTTGTAACTTTCCGGCATTCCTTCATAGTTGTTATCGTTTTTATCCGATCCGCCGCGACCGAACAATTTTTCTCCGGTTAAAGCTTTGAACGAATAGTAATATGACGCCCCATAGTAGGAGAAAAAATTGTGGTAGTAATTACCGCCTAATGGTTTATCAGATGATCCCTTTGCAAAATACATATTCATTCTTCCGCCTTGTGCCTGTCCTCTGCCGGAATGACCATATTCATGAAACGCTACAGAAAATGCAGAGGTTACCGTTGTAGCTTCGATAAGATAATATGTTAGAAAATAAAAATATCGTGATAAAATTAGACCTTTTTCATTAGTTACAGTTTTCGATATTAGAGAGTCCCCTTTATCAAACATTTGAACTTTATCAATTCCGAAATTTCCACTCGCTCGGTTAGAATTCATGACCGTTAAGTATCCGGTATCCAGAGAAATAGATCTTTGCTGAAGACGGGGTCTGTCGTCCATGTTCTGGGAAAAGGTTTTTCCGCTTGAGGAAAATAGTATTGATGAAACAATAATCAGTACACATAATGTTTTGATATTTTTCAATATTGATACTCCTGAAGATTTTTCAGTATTCTTTAGTTATTGAGAAATATTCCAAATTAGCTGTCAAACAAATTTTGAATTACCTTGTAACGAGGACTGGCAGATATTTCACTGGAGATCCCGTAATGGAGAAGAGATTGATTTTGTGATTCAGAATAAACCGGGCTCATTTATTTTCATTGAGGCGAAAGTCAGTCCACATCAATCAAATAAATCCTGCAAATACCCGGAATTCAACAAGGTCTTCCATCAGAAACAGCCGCCTCTAATAATTTGTCACCATGAAGGGGCACAGATTTTAAACGGCAATATACCGATAGCGAAGTTAAAGGATTTTTTATTGAGCAATAATACCCGAATTTGATATCTAAAAGCAAAACTCTTAGGCTATTATCGAATCAGTTTTTCATCGTTGCTAATTGTCCTGTAGAAAGCAGCACATCATACCACAATCTTGAATCAGGATCTATCTGTTTACGTTTTGAAACAGCAAGAGGTATCGGCACATGAATAAATTCACCGTGCATCAATCCAACCAGCATATCTGTCTTACCAGCCATTCCGGCATGAACCGCGTACTGCCCTAACAAACCACACAAAAGGGAATCGTTCGGATTTGCCGGAGCACTTCTTATTGTGTAACTCGGATCAATGTATTTCAGATTTGCCTCCATCTTTTTTTCAGCAAAGTAGGTGTTAATGCGGGTTTTCAAATAGACACCTATATCATCAAGTCGAACATTACCCGAGGCATCCGTTTCTTTAAGTTTAGTCTCATTAATCATCAAGTCCTGACCGGCTCCTTCAGCAACGCATACAACGGCGTGCCCGCTCTTTATCAAACGTTTTTCAAGTGTAGCAAGAAAACCTTTATCACCGTCCAAATCGAATGGAATTTCAGGAACCAGCACAAAATTCGCCTCGCCGGAGGCTAAAGCCGCATGAGCCGCGATAAAACCGGAATGTCTGCCCATAAGCTTTACAAGACCTATACCATTAGGTGCCCCCTTCGCTTCAGTATGTGCACATGAAATAACTTCAACGGCTTTAGAAAAAGAAGTTTCAAAACCAAAAGATCTTTCAACATAACTGATGTCGTTATCAATTGTTTTAGGTATTCCAATTACAGACAATTTATAATTTCTTTTCATGGCAATTTCAGAAATTCTATGGGAACCTCTTAGAGTACCATCACCACCGACAGTAAAAAGAATATTGATATTCATTCTTTCCAGCGAATCTACCAGCATTTCCATATTGTCAGTACCGCCTCTGGAAGAGCCAAGAATCGTCCCGCCGTACTTGTGGATATCGTCAATCATATCTGGATTCAGTTCAACAGGTTTATATTTTTTCATCGGGTCAAGACCAGTATAACCATAAGGTATTCCAATTATATTTCGTGCACCATAGCCGTACCACAACTCTCGAACAACTGATCTTATAACATCATTTAGGCCAGGACACAGTCCACCACATGTTACGATTGCTGACTTTACTTTTGAAGGATCAAAATATATTTTTTTTCTTGGACCGCCTTTCTCGAACGCTGTAACAGTATTTGTCTTATATTCATTTTCAAGTTCACGTTTATTTATGTTATATAGAATCTGTTCATGCCCATGTATAAAAACTGGACTTGTTATTTGAAATCTCTCCTGCAATGGGGAAGGGACATTTTTTTCGCCAAGGTTAATAACATCTGCTGAAATTTTTTCTGTTTTAATTTCCATAATAATTCCTCTTTACCTGTTTAGAAATCTCAAATGCAATATTTTTTGCTGAATCATCAAGAGTCTGCTTTACTAATTCTTTAGTTTGCATTGTTTTACCGCTTTTTACAAGCTCTCCTACTTCAGAATAATCATTTTCAAATTCCTTCATGTCCTTTGCTGTAGCGATAATCTCTCCTGTTTTAACAAGAACAAGTCTTGCGTCAACAGTTATGCTATATTTTTCTGAAACTGACTTAACATTAAAACCCCTACCTGCTTTAACTTCAAATTTCTCCATAATTTTATCTGTACTCACGCTGTCTTCACTTTGTTCATGATGAACAGCGGTAAGGTTTGTATAAAGAATTGCGTCTACACCAAGTATCTGACCAACCTCCTGTGTCTTAGCAGGATCAACCAATCCTGACATGTTAAGCTTATATTCATCAAGCAGACTCTGCATTCTTTCCCGCTCGATAATTCTAAAACATGCTGTTTGATTAAGTTCGTGAATGAGGCTGCCGGATGGAGTATAAAGTAAATCATCATATTGGGTGTCACCGGATTTATTCTGGAAATCACCAACAGCAATAAGCAGCCTTTTATCAAAAGGGATTGAATTTGAATTTCCGGCAGGTTGTCCGCCGGCACAGGAAACAAGAAATAATAGAATTAGCATTAATATTTTATTCATACATCCCCTAAATTGAACGACTGTAGTATCCTTAGTCGTATTTTTCAGTTTAACAATATATTTGTCAAGCGATTATTGGACATGGTTGGATTTGGTATTAAATGGGATGAAATTATTATTCGACAGGCTCACTTCGATGCTTCAATACGCGGAGTACCGCTACTCAACAACCGAAAAATCAGTCGTACTTCGGCAATCTCAATACAAGCAGTGTAAAAAATTCAGGTTTTCGAAGGAGTTTCAAGCGACTGAGAAATCTGATCTCGACGAATTACTGAAATAATTCTCAAAAACTTTCATTAAAAAACTTGATAACGGCATCCGCGACAATATCTTTCTCATAATCCCTTGTTATAACATGATTACTTTTTTCCAGTATAAGCTTTGTTTTAGAAGTCGACCCAATCTCTTTAAAAATTCTGTCAGCGGAGTCATGGGTAATTACCTCGTCCATTGCCGATTGTATAATTAATACTTCACTCTTAATTAAAGAGCTGGCTTTATGAAACTCATTGATCAGCCGTGACAATTCCCAGACCTGATTAATAGGAATTTGCCCGCCGTAGTTAATGTGGTTTGCAGATGCTTCAGGTTCAAATATTCCGTTATTACCTTCCGGCAAATTAATTATTTTCTTGAATTTTCCCAAAACTGGTGCTGTTAGATAAAATTTATTTTTCACACAGGAAGGTACTGACATTATAACAATTTTTTCAAAATCAAATTCCGGTGACAGTAAACCCGTAATTAAACCGCCCATTGAAAGACCGGCGACATACACCTTGCGGCAGTGATATGACAATTCAAGATAAGCTTCGCGTGCGGACTGTATCCATTGTTTCCTATTAGTTTTAACCATATCGTAAATGGAGGTTCCATGACCGGCATATCTGGGTATATTTATGGAAAAATCCGCGTTTAACAGCCTATCGCCAAGATACCGCATTTCAAAGGGATTTCCAGTAAAACCATGAAGGAGCAAAACACCCTTTTCTTTATTCGTAATCTTCATTACACTTTCAGCACCGCTCATAATGCGCATGACTTACTCCGCGTTAATAAATGATATTATAGCATTCTGCTTTGACGCAAATTTCACTAATCTGTCAAAATACTCCCTGTCGATAATAACGTAATTATCAGACAACTTTTCAATAACCGCTTCTTTTATGCTTGAATATGATAGCTCTTCAAGAAAAGCTGGGTGGTTAGTTTTCATCAGCACTACATTTGATATTGTAAGTACAAGAGTCTGGTCTATCCAATCTTTGAGTAAAAATGACATATTCTGAGGCATCTCATTTTTAGAATATTTCTTTAACGTCGAAATAAACATATCCGTATTCATCTTCCTTTTGTAGGATTTCAGAATGGATTCCTTTGTGATTTTGACATTAATCATGACATCATTTTTAATTATTTCCGTGAAACATAGAATAATATACAACGCTTCAGCTGATATACTTTCTTTAGGAATCATCAACGAAAAATCTGAATCTATGTAAATAGATTTATCATCAACTTTAGCAATGGTATGCTCAATTCTTTCATTAAGTTTTAAACTACCTACAGATTCCATAATCTCAGATATTGTAAAACACCCCTGTTTCTGCTCTATCATTCCAATATAAAATAAAAACTTCAAAGCGTCATTAAATTCCAGGTCAATAAATTTCCTTGTATCGGAAAAATGCCGGAGTGCATTCTTGTTAGAATTTATATAATTGTAAAAAAACAAAATCTTCAAATCACTTTCGACGACTTTTTTATTTTTCA
>CAYLTM010000078.1:9544-12105 GCA_964386495.1 uncultured Leptospirales bacterium | reverse complement strand
AATGAAATAATAGAATGCAATGTTTCATTTTTAGGCAAATTAAACGGAGACTGAAATAAATCATCGTATGGAAGTTTCGAATCAACCCTAGCTATAATGTTGCTGATTATTCTTTCAGGAACATAGAAGAACTCTTCCATTTTATCAAGACTGATATAAATTATGTCCTTTTTTATATCAATCATCTGCATAAGAGATAAAAGAGTAAGAACAAACTGTGAAGTATCATCAGTGCTTAACTTTTTCCCGTCTAAATCATATAGGGGGTAAACACACTCGCTTAAACGTTTGCGGTCAATCTTCCTGAATTTCTTCTGCTGTGTAAGAAAAAGCCCGAAGGTACTCACTGCATCATAAATCTGATACATATTATTGACTACCATATAACGGTTATCCACATGATATGAAAGCTTTTCCTTCTCTTTATTCCGGAAAAGACAACACGCACTAAGATTCAATACAACAAAAGTGTTATAAGGATAATCAAAATTATGAAACAACTTAACATACCCATCGGCAATCAGAGTACCCAAAACATCTTCAAAATGTTTAATTTTGAGATAAACCGTTAACTCTTTTAAAAGAGCAATCCCAGACATATCAAACAAGACTTTAAGTATAGACATTTGATCGGCGGTCAATTTGGCAGTAGATTTATCATCTTTAATGTGAGAATATTCAGAAATATACTTTTCAAGCTGATTATCAATGTGTTTTGAATCGCTAGGATACAGTTTTTCAAAAATCCCTTCGTAAATCATCACTTTATCAAGCTTGTTATTGAGATGCTTTCTATTTTTTAAAAGGTACACTACACCCTTCTTTATAAGAGCATCCACAATAGAATTAAAATCCCCTGAATGAGGAAAATTCTTTTCAATACTGCTTATTGTTACACCATTGCCCTGATTAACAATAAAAAGGACATAGGACAACTCAACCTCAGACAATGAAGAAAGAAGTCTATCTATCCCGGTCAAGGTCAACATAGCGGCAGCTACCGCCCCCGAATTTCTGGTTTTCACATCGAGAACCAGACAAAGACTAGTTAACGAGTCTTCAGGTAATTTTTCAATTGCTTTTTTAATCTTTTCCATAATAAAAAATTGTAGACATTATTATCAGCTTTTTTTAGAAAGCCAGTTAGTGTTATGTAAAAATATATGAGCCTGTAAAGCAAGCAAAATAATTATTTTTTCGACATATTTTAAATTTGGGTAAAATTATGATACAATATTTTAAATACAGTGATGTCACTGCTTCTGTAAAATATCCTATTCTGAGCGGAAAACCGGCAGTGAAGTTCTTTACTAAGTATTTTCTTGTGATTCCATTTTTGGTATATTCAACAATGTTTCTGGCGGCCGCCATACCGTTTTTGGAACCACACTCACCTATTATATACATTATTGGAATTATTTTAACGATCGTTTTCACTATACGATTTATAAGTTTTATCTATCAATATTCAATTTGGAAAACTGGCTCAATTTCACTTGATAACAACGGTATTACAACCGAAAACCTGAAAAACAGCAGAATTATAAAAAAAGAAGATATTTTCTTTATTGAATATACACTCCTCGGAAATATTAAAATCAAAACAAAAGATGACATAACTGTATTTCCTGTCTGGCTGCTGAATGAAACAGAAAGGAAAAATATTCTTCGACTGTTTACTGATGTTTCACCGGCACGGACAGCAGTTCTAAAAAAAATATGGGAACTCATCGATGCGGTGCTAATGGCACTGGTTCTTGCCGTACATATAATCCAATTTTTCATACAGAATTATTATATTCCGACATGTTCTATGGAAGATACTTTAATGGTTGACGATCATCTTTTTGCGGAAAAAATAACTTATGGTCCAAGAATTCCAAAAATGCTTGGAATGAAAAATGAAGTACATTTAAAATTTCTCGGTCTTAGGGATATCCAGCGTGGAGATATTATTATTTTCAGACCTCCCTACCCTGGCGATGAAACAAAAGATTATATTAAAAGATGTATCGCTATTGAGGGTGATGATTTCCATATAGAGAATAATACTGTTTATATAAACGGTGAGAAGCTTGATGAGCCTTATATAAAAGGAATTACAAACTACAGAGGTTTTCCAGAAATATTATTAGAAGGAAAAGTTCCTGAAGGAATGGTCATCGCAATGGGAGACAATAGAGAGAACTCTCAGGATGGCAGATATTTCGGATATTTGCCAAAAGAAAGAATCAAGGCTAAGGCATTTGTAATGTATCTTAATAAAAGCGACTTGTTTAATTTTAACTTTAAACGGTTTGGATTAATCAGATAAATAATTAAAACGAATGGTTATTAGAACCTTTAATAGACGGATAATAATTACATCAGTATTATTCATTATAATAACAATTTTTTATATATTTAAACTTTTCAATCTCCATTTTTCGGATAAAATATTTATTAAAAGTATTTTTGGAAGAAATGAGATTCTACGAAGGGGTTATATAAAAGATTATCATGGCTCAATACTGGCTATTTCGATAGAAATAGGGTATGTGTACGCCAATCCGTCTGAAATT
>CAYLTM010000078.1:2259-9534 GCA_964386495.1 uncultured Leptospirales bacterium | reverse complement strand
ATCTCTCCGAAGAATATATTCTTGATAGAATTTCACGTAAAAAGAGATTTGTCTGGATAAAAAGAAAAATCGATGACCAAACCGCTGAAAAAATTAAATCATTAAAAATACCAGGGATATACCTAAGAAAAGAACACCAACGGGTCTATCCGCACGATATGCTCGCGTCCAATATAATTGGTTTCACCGATGTTGATGAAAAAGGCATCGAAGGAATAGAATTCAAATACAATGACATTCTCAGCGGAAAAAACAACATAATCTATTCAGATGAAAATAAAATTTACCGCTATGGCGACAATGTAATTTTAACTATCGATAAATTTATACAATATACAGCGGAGAAATATCTCACAGGTGCCATCACATCATCCGGTGCTAAACAGGGTGCTGTAGTTATTTTAGAGGTTAAAACAGGCAGGGTTCTTGCCTATGCGAAAAGTCCCGGATATAATCCCAATTTTTATTCAAAATTTTCTGCCGCTGAAAGATCCAGTTTTACCATTACCGATTCTTTTGAACCTGGATCTACCATGAAAATTTTCGCGGCGGCTGCATGGTTGTCAAGCGGAAAAGCTGACTTGAAAAAAACTTTCATGTCATCTCCGACTATTGATATTGCGGATACAACAATTAAGAGTGTTGCCGCGAAGGGATATGGATTGACCATTTATGAAGCATTATCATATTCGTGTAATGTCGCTGTTATTAGAGCCGTTCAGGAAGTTCCGGCCAATACACTTTACTCGACACTCCGTAAATTCGGATTCGGGGAAAAAACGGGAAACGAAATCTGCGGCGAATCCGATGGAATTTTAAGGGAAGCCAATACATGGTCAGGGCTTTCTAAGTACTCCATATCAATTGGACAGGAAATAGCTGTAACCTCTCTCCAGTTATGTGCAGCCTATTCCGCTATCGCAAACAACGGTATCTATAATGAAACAAAAATTGTGGATTCCATTGAAAAATACAGCGGAGATTCGGTTCAAAAGTTTTATCCGAAAACACGTGGACAAGTAATAAATAATGTTACATGCAAACAGATACAAACTGCTTTAAAAATGGTTGTTGACTCGGGTACAGGAAAAAACGCTAAATCGCCGTACTATGAAATAGCAGGAAAAACCGGCACCGCGCAAAAATCTCGTCCTACCGGCGGATATATAGCGGGAAAATATGTCGTTTCTTTCGCGGGATACGCCCCCTTCGAAAACCCTGATATATGTGCCGTTGTAATCATTGATGAACCCTATGGTTCTGCCGGCGGCGGAGATATTGCAGCTCCAGTTTTCGCAAAAATAATCAACGATATTCTTCCTTACAGAGGGATAAATTCAATAGTTATCAAATCATCAGACCCAAAACAATCCAAATCAATTGAGATTGCGAACCTTTCGATAATGCCGAATTTTACAGGACTGGATCTTGCGGCTTCTCTCAACATACTAAAGTCAATTAAAAATGATTACAATACTACCTATTCTTTAAAGGGGGCCGGAAAAATTTACCAACAAATACCAGCACCTGGAACGCCTCTTACCGAAAAGATGAACATTATTCTATATTTTACAGAATAAAGAGGATTTAATTATAATGAATAATTATTTCGATATTAATTTTAGCTCTCTCAAAATTAAAAATCACCTTGATAAAAACTTAATTCTCAATTCTGACTTGAGCTGTATAAATCCCATTTCCTATAAAAATTTCATTGTTCCGGAAATCAGATACGACGGGAAAAACATTCTACTGCATAGTAAATTCGATCCGTATAAAGAATCAGAACGCTTTCTCGCTGAAGTTGATTTTCAAAATTATGAACTAATTATAGTTTTTGGTTTCGCCTACGCTTATCATCTAGAAATAATTGCCGGAAAAATTCGAAAGGATACTGTTATTCTCATAATTGAAAAGAATCCCGCAATAATTCATAGTGCCTTTACGAATAGAGACCTTACAGAATTGCTGTCGAATGAAAATATTTTACTGATGATTGATCCATCGGAAGACAATATTGCCGATCTTTTAAAAGGCAGATCATCAGCCAGAACATCTTTTATCACGCAAAGAGCTTCTTACCAGCTATACCCTGACTACTATTCTAATTTATCGAACATAGTAAAATCATACTTATCGCTAAAGGATGTCAACATAGCAACCCTCACAAAATTTGAAAAAATCTGGACATCTAATATAGCTCGCACAGTTAACATATTTGTTTCAAATCCCGGCAGCAATTCTTTTTACGGAAAATTGAATTTTCCAGCAATCGTAATTGGCGCGGGACCATCTCTCAATAACAGTATAGATTTCATCAAAAATAACTCAAGTAAAGCAATATTAATAGCGGTTGATACCGCCTACAATATTTTAACTGCAAATGGAATAGAACCGCATTTCTGCGTTTGTGCCGATCCGCAAATTATTAACGCACGATATTTCGAAAATATGAACAAGACTAATACTATACTTATAAGCGATCCGACAGTGCATCCGGCTGTTTACAGATTCTATAAGGGACAAATCGCGGTATGCGGCATGACCTTTGAGATGATGAAATGGATTGAAGATATTACTGGTGACAAAGGCGAAATTAATCATGGGGGTTCTGTTTCAACAAACGCTTATGATTTCGCTAAAAGAATTGGTGCGAATAAAGTTTACCTTGTCGGGCAAGATCTTTCTTTTACTAATGGATTAGCCCACGCGAAGGGTTCATATATAGACGAACAGATGTTTCTTTCGATAAATAGATTTTCAAACCAGGAGACATTCAACAGACGACAGCTGACATATTTACCAAAAATTCTAATCAAAGGAATTAGGTCGGCGGTTGTTCATACAAATCAGAAAATGATGATATTTTTGTCATGGTTTCAGAAACGGAATGACCCTGACTTGATAAATTTGACTGTTGACGGTGCGTTTATAAATGGACTGACTCATTTAAAAATTAATGATATAAAACTACCTGAGATTTCCACGGATATAAGAAATGTAATCACCTCAATTTACAATGAATCTGTTGAAAAAATTAATTTACCAGAAACAATATCCAGTTTGATTAATAAAATATTCGAATATACAACTGAATTAAACGAAATGATTCCTTTGCTGAAAAAATCCAAAACTTATTCATCGGAACTTAGAAAACTCATCGAAGTTAATTCATCTGACTCAAATAAAATTAATTATCTGCTAAAAAAACTTGATGACACAGATATTTTCATTGACCAGAAAAAAAATTCAAAGGATATAATTGGTTTGACTGTTCAAAAAGTAATTCACACTATCATTGAAGGACAATCAATATTTGAGGACAATAACAGCAGACTATCAATAGCAAAAAGATCTGAATATTTATACAACGGACTTTACGATGGAGCCGTTTATACGCTGAATAAACTTTTGGTAATGAAACTAATGCTGGAAAAAAATAATCAAAACGATAAAATATAATATGAAATTCTAAACAGCTATGAATAAATTACCTGCATTAAAAAAAGTATCGGGCACCCAAACCGCCATTTAAATCAAAATCGGTCTTTGGAATTACATCAAATATAGGAGCAATTTCCACAAAAATATCTATAGGAATGTTGCTAATAATAAATTCTATACCAACCGGCAATCTTAAACCTAATTTATAATCCTTACCATTCTCTGAAATTTTTTCACCATAACCAAAACGGAGCCCCCCCCCGCAATAAAGAGGAATAGGAATGCCCTTCGTGTCAAGAATTCCAAAAAAATGATATAAATAATCTGAACTCAGATGGAAATAACTATTTTTCTCAGAAGAAAACGACCACGCGATTAGAGAATCAACAGCCGTTATATTATCAAGCCAGTATTTCATAGACAATCCTGTAGGATTTCCTGCTTCAAAACCAATGCCGAAAGAACCAGCGGCTACACCATTATTAGAAACAGCCGAAAAGGCGGGATTAAGACACAAAAAGACTATTATAGTAATAAAATATTTTTTCATTTCCAAAACCACTCTTACGCTGAATAATTTCAATTCATTTCTATTGGGTAAAAAGATAATCCCGTATGCCATTACAGAAACGATATTATGTCAATAATATATATAAGCATACTAAATGACAAGCAAATAATCAAAAAATATATGAACGATGAATGAATAAGTTTTGGCAGCTATATAAAGAAATTAAAACTCATATTGGGAAATAACCGAAATGTTTTTTAAAAATTATAAGCAAATACAATAATTTAATCAGAGCATAACAGAAAAAAGTAAATAATAAAGACCAGATTCCGAAAAATGAAAGAGCGATCCAGGAAACAACAATGAATGTTCCAAGCAGCAGAAAATTTACAATTGTATATTTTTTCACATTTCCAATTAGCATATATGCAAATGACGCGAGAGGAAAAGAATATGACAATCCATAAACTAATAATACCGTCAGCAAAACACCATGAATATGGACTTTTTGATTAAACAAGACCAGCAAATAATTTTCAGCAAACGCAAATATTAACGCAAGTACTGCAATAATATCCAGAACCGACCTATTTACAATGATTACAAGTTTTTTGATTTCTTCCTTTTTTCCAGATTCCCAAAGCGGTGTTAATACCGGATTAATACTGCCCTTTACAACACTATTAATTGTGGTAAGTACCGGGATTATCAGGTTTACTGAAAACGCTAAGAATCCGACAAGAGATTCATCAATAGAGACGTGATGATATTCAATAATATTAAATAATATATTGCCCTGCACAAAAATCATAAAAGAACTCAAGCATAACATATAACAGTTTTTTTTCCATAAAATATTTTCCTCTTGGAAATTGTCAGTATGCCCAGCCATCTTTCCAGTTCTAATTAAATGAACGATGCTGTTTTTCCTCAATACTATGAACAATATCAAAAACGAGGTTATCATACTTATTATTGTTAAAAGAACAGCCAGTTCTGTTGTAATCATCATAAACATGGAAACCGTTTCTATGAAAAATGAAGTTAGGATATACGACATCATAACAACTATAAAAAAACCAAGGTTCTGTCTTTTTATCGATCGCATAATAGCAGTAAGAAGATTAAATACAGCATAAACTACCGCTACCCAAAACCATCTGGAATGACTTAATATTTCGCTTTGAGAAGTAATATTGGAAATATTTGAAAAAATATAAACGTTAACAAGACTATAAAGAATTATCAGTATACTAAATATTGAAAATATTTGAAAAGTTTTCTTTAGATATTTTCGTGCCATATTAAAATCAGAAAAAGCGATATACTTGGAAAAGAATTTATATACACCAAGATCATAACCGACAAAAGCCAGTGAAGATAATATCATCGCGGTGGACATTATTACAAAATAGTCTCCAGACTTGTCCTGCGGCAAATGTTTTGTAATGGTATGCACAACATTAATCTGAAGTATGCTTCCTAGAATAACAAGAATCAAATATACAGCTGATTCTTTTATTTGATTTTTTATAGAATAAATATAATTGTTTTTATTTTCCATTTGTCACTTTATTATTTGTATTTTCATCACATTCTTTGTAAATCTTTATCCTGTCAATCCTATAAATTCTGCTCTGACACCATTAATTTGCTCTGACACCATTATTTTACAAAAAAATTAACTTTATAAAAAAATATACTACTGCAAAAAAAACAATTATTCCGACAATATAAATAGGTAATAATAGATATTCACAGACTTTATACCTATTTCCAATCCATATACCCGAATAATCGCCAATTTCAGCCAATAATCATCCTAAAACACCCTAAAACACCTTTCATTATTACATGTTAATGGTCGAATCTATAAGTAACACGGAAGAAGGTTCCGGACAGCAGCAAGGAGGCGGCTGGGGTGTTTTGGTTCAAGGAGGAATCAGGATGATTATTAACCACAATTTAAATGCTATTAATGCAAACCGCGTCCTGAAGTTTCAACACTGGGACATGAACCGCTCGTCAGAGAGTTTAGCTTCCGGGCTTAGAATTAATAAAGCCGGAGATGACGCTTCCGGATTAGCAGTATCAGAAAAAATGCGAAGCCAGGTAAACGGTCTTAGACAGGCTGAACGAAACGCTGAAGACGGACTATCATTTATACAAACAGCTGAAGGCTACTTGCAGGAGATGGGAAACATTCTTCAGAGAATACGTGTGCTTGCTGTACAATCGGCAAATGGAATATACACAGAGTTTGACCGGCAGCTGATTCAGGTGGAAGTTTCTGTACTGATAGACGAAGTTGATAGAATTTCATCACAGTCTGAATTTAACAAGATGAGTATTCTGCAGGGTGATTTTTCACGGCAGAATCCGAAAATGTCTATGTGGTTTCATATAGGCGCTAACATGCACCAAAGAGAACGGGTGTATATAGGAACTATGACATCAATGTCATTGGGATTGAAGGAAGAATCAGGAATATTAATGACCCTGTCAACAATGGATTCTTCAAACAAAAGTATAGGTGTTATCGATCAGGCTATCCAGACTATCTCTAAACAAAGAGCGGATCTGGGAGCTTATTACAATAGATTGGAATATGCGTCGAGGGGATTACTGAATGCTTATGAAAATATTCAAGCATCGGAAAGCCGTATAAGAGACGCTGACATGGCTGAGAAAATGGTAGATTTTACAAAATACCAGGTTTTAGTTCAGAGTGGTACTGCGATGTTAGCTCAAGCGAATCAGATGCCGCAGGGAATATTAAAACTCCTGCAATGATTCACGATGAGGTTGCTTTCCGGCATTTACGGAAAGCAAAGTCGCTTTTTTCACATATAGTATTGGTTGTATTCAACCGGGAATGATCTTTGAAAACTCTTTTGCGAAGGTAATAACATTACCAAATATCCGAAACAGCATTATGGCATAATTTTACCCGATATGGAGATCGGGTTAATAACTACAAAGGAGTGTATTTTTATGATAATTAATCACAATATGAGCGCTATAAACGCTAACAAAGTTTTAAAATTTAAACATTGGGACGTTAACAGATCTACAGAGAAATTGTCTTCAGGATTAAGAATAAATAAAGCTGGGGATGATGCTTCTGGTTTAGCAGTATCTGAAAAAATGCGTGCGCAGATAAACGGTCTTAGACAGGCTGAAAGAAATTCTGAAGATGGTATGTCATTCGTACAGACTACTGAAGGATATCTTGATCAGACAACTTCGATTCTACAGAGAATCAGGGTTCTTGCTGTTCAGTCCGCGAATGGTATTTATACTAACGAAGACAGACAGTT
>CAYLTM010000078.1:0-2249 GCA_964386495.1 uncultured Leptospirales bacterium | reverse complement strand
TTAATTCAGGTCGAAGTATCGGCTCTAATAGATGAAGTTGACAGAATTGCATCACAGGCGGAATTCAATAAATTCAAACTTCTTCTTGGTGATTTTTCAAGAACTAATCCTAAGTCATCTATGTGGTTCCACATTGGCGCGAATATGCACCAAAGAGAAAGAGTGTACATAGGAACTATGACTTCAGAAGGTTTGAATCTTAAAGAAAAAACCGGCGAATTTCTAGCTAACCTTAGTACTGCCGACAAATCTAACAGAACAATAGGCATCGTGGATGACGCTCTTCAGAAAGTTGCAAAACAAAGAGCGGATCTTGGAGCTTATTACAACAGATTGGAAACAGCGTCTAAAGGTTTAATGAACGCGTTTGAAAATATCCAGGCTTCTGAAAGCCGTATAAGAGACGCGGACATGGCTGAAACGATGGTAGAACTTACAAAGGATCAGATACTATCTCAGAGCGGTATGTCTATGCTTGCACAGGCAAATCAGAAGAGCCAGAGTATCCTCCAGCTTTTACGATAACAGCTTCTGAATAAGCGTTTATGATTTACTTCATTTTTGCTTAAATTTATCATTAGCTTGGCACGGCAGACCAATGATAAATCGCTTTTCAGAATGATAAATAAATAGAATTTAATCAATCAGCAACAGAAAGTTTTCAGATCGTTCCCGTTTGATATATAAATGCAGAAATGTTTTTCGGTTATGCAAAAGAGCAAAAAACCCCCGGTTTCCCGGGGGTTTTTTAGTTTACTGATTAAGATTACAGTTTAAATTTAAGCAACCTATCTTCGAGGATACCGCGATTTCGTGAACAGCATTACGAGATCGTTGTGCTCACTTGCGTAGTTAACAGCCTTCTATAGTAAAGCCCCTACTCTACAGCTCACACACTGCTTCAACAATGTAACGGTATTTTAAGTGATTATCTTTGTTAAAAAAGGATATACCTATCAGACCAGTCGTTTTCCACTGACCCTATAGCCTCTACTCGCCGATAGCGGGCGGACAGCTGTAATTATTGCGTATAACCATTATTATGATAAGTATATCTCGATAATTACACAGAGGATGATGACTGTTCAGCAAAATCTTTCTTGTTGCCATAAATCTGTCCCTAAAAAAAAAGCCGCCCGAAGGCGGCTTTTTTTTTAGAACACGACATAGAAAAGACTATTTTTCAAATCTAATATTGTCGATTAAAGCCATAGTTGTATTCCAGCTATCACCAACGTCAGATACAGTTATAGAAACACTAATTTCCTTGTCAAGTCCACTTACATCAAATGATGCAACCTGCATAGTTTTCGCATTAGCAGGTGTCATGTTTGCCAAAGCAAATTTCCCGCTGTTAGATGCATTTGCGAAACCTTTTGGCAAATCAGTTGCTGTAGCAAGCAATGGAACAAGCTGAGTTTTAACACTAGAATATTTGGTCTGTGTTTCAACTGTCTGAAGAATTGGCTGTCCTTTACCACTTGTAGAAGCAATAGATACTATCATCTCATCATCATAGTTAGATCCAGCACTACAGTATACAGGAATTTCAGCAGACAAGAAATAGTAGTCGAAAACTACTTTTGTCATGCCTTCAGGAACTGTCAAGATTGCAGTCATTGAAGAAGTTTTTCCTTCAAGAGACATCTTTGCAGCATCTATTTTACTTGATGTAGCAGTAGAAGTAGCATCCGCACAGAATTGATCAGTCGCACTTACGAAATAATTCAACTCGCCTGAAGTTAAAAGAGCAGCATTGTCGTCAGCCGCAAAAACTGGACCATTTGCTGTAGTAAAAATACTCTTCATATTTGCAATTCCAGCATTTCCAGAAAATGTAAATACAGGAGTAGCTTCATTGAATCTAATTGGTTCGACTACTGCAGGTCTTGGTTCACTATCTGCTCCGCCGTCAGCATCAACTTCGTCAGTATAAATTGGATCTGTCTCATCAATTGTTGCTTGCATATCAGCTGGTAATGTATCTTTATTATCTGGTGCTGTAGCAGGACCAAGATTAGTTGCAGAAGGAGCTGTTACCGGTTTAACAGGTTTTCCTTTTATAGGATTTCCGCCAACGTCCTTTAAGTTTTTACCATCAATCTTTATTGCAACTTTTCCAGTCGGTTTAGCGAAAGGAATTAAAATCATCATTGATTTTTTAGGTAAAGGAGTTTTAGCAAATTCTTTAGCTGCTTCTATTGCACCTTGAACATCTTTAACTTTAGGAGCTTTAACACTTCCATCCC
>CAYLTM010000077.1:12804-17029 GCA_964386495.1 uncultured Leptospirales bacterium | reverse complement strand
TTGTTCTTGACCCCCTTCTGAGTACTAAGAGATTTGGTGGATATGAAAATGAATAATAATAAGGATCTCATAGCAGTTATTCAACCGGATGGCGAATTCATCCTCGACTGGGATGGTGAAGATGCCGAAGCCGCAGATCCATTAATTACGTTATATCACAACTATCAGAAATCAGCATATAACGCTCTTTATTCTTTGGGGTTTTCGAACGTTAATAACGATTACTCTCCTTCCATTAAATTTTTGCAGAATATATCAAAATCTTTTATTCAATCATTGTCCAAATTAGAATATATTGAGACGCTTCGTGAAAAATCGGTCATACAACCGACTGACGATTATAGCAAAACCGTAATCTCAACTGCACCTTTCATGAACGGCATGGAATACTTAAATGACAATTGGATTAAGAAATTTTGGGCGGGATTACATAACGTATTTGTTAAAGAAATCACCGTATATAAAAAAAGCACGGCGGAATACTTTTCTGAAAAAAATCCAGAAATACACACTGCCGGGAAAGTATATTTCCATATTGTTGAAAACAAAAATGGCGATATGCCTTTCGCGTTTCTCGCGACATATTCAGTCAACCCTTCATCGACAGGAAATAATAGACATATACCGCTGAAACACGCACTGACTGAATTCGGCGATGATAAAAAGAAAATACTCAATTTATTGACTACAGTATACACGGCAGCCGTTAAAAGTGCATTTATTTCAGAAATATTGGAATCAAAAGAAATCTTTTATCCACTGCAGTTATCAGCTCAGGAAGCGTTCACTGTCCTTAAGGAAATACCAACCTATGAAAATTCGGGGATTATATGCCGAATACCTGACTGGTGGAAAAGCAAATCGGCATCAGTTTCGGCAAAAGCAGTTGTTGGTGAAAAAACCATAACATATTTGGGATTAAATTCACTGCTTAGTTTTAAAATTCACATAGTCATTGGCGAAAACTCTATAACTTATGAGGAAGCCAGACAGCTCCTTTCTGAAACTGAAGGACTATCGCTTATAAAAAACAAGTGGGTTGAAATTAACCACGAAAAATTACGCGACGCGCTGAACATTTACGAAAGAGCGAAATCCTTATCTGAAAATGAAGAAATCACCTTGTCTGAAGCTATTCGACTACATCTGCGAGAAAATAAAATGTTCGCGGAAAATACAGATAATGATACTTTCAAAATCGAAAACGGAAATTCTCTCCAGACAATAATGGATCGTCTCTCAAAGCCGGAAATCCTGCCGGATATCTCCTGCGGTGAAAATTTCAACACGGTATTACGCCCTTATCAGCTCGTTGGTCTTAACTGGCTGGAATATATGCGGCAGCTTGGTCTAGGCGCGTGTCTGGCGGACGATATGGGTCTCGGAAAAACAGTGCAGATTATAGGACTGTTAAATTATCTTCAGAACACAAACAATCTAAAACAAACACTCATTGTTGTTCCCGCGTCTCTCATATCAAACTGGATGAATGAATTCTGCAGGTTCGCGCCTATGCTGTCGTTTACTGTCATACACCCGTCTGAAAAAAATAAACTTGATATAAACAATCCGGAAATATTGAAAAGCGGTAAAATCTTTATTACCACCTATGGAATTGTTTTGAGAAACAAATGGCTACGTGAAGCGGGTTGGGATTACCTGATTATTGATGAGGCTCAGGCTATTAAAAATCCGCACACAGGTCAAACAAAAGCTGTGAAGCAGATTAACGCTGTTAACAGGATAGCGATGACAGGCACTCCAATCGAAAATCATTTAACGGATCTCTGGTCGTTGATTGATTTTTTAAATCCGGCGATGCTGGGCACTGAAGCAAAGTTTTCAAAATTCTGCGGGAAATTGAAAGACCGTCCCGAAGGTTATGGAGAATTAAAAAACGCTGTTATGCCTTTTATTCTGCGTCGTGTAAAAACCGATAAAACAATAATCTCCGATCTTCCGGAAAAAATTGAAATGAAAACCTATACAACGCTTACTAAAAAACAGGCTGTTATGTATGAGACTGTTGTTCAGGAAATGCTCAAGATAATTGGTAAATCGCAGGACGGCATTCAACGGAAGGGAATAATTTTTTCAGCGATGATGAAATTTAAACAGCTGTGTAATCACCCTGACCAGTACACCGGTCAACAAGGATATTCCGAGCATGACAGCGGAAAGTTTCAGCGGCTAAGAGAAATTTGCGAGACCATTCATGAAAAACGTGAACGTGTAATAGTTTTCACACAGTTTAAAGAGATTACCGAACCACTGGCAAATTTTCTTGAGCAGGTGTTCGGTCGAACGGGGCTGGTACTAAATGGCGAGGTTCCAGTGAAAAAACGTAAGGAAATTGTAAACGCGTTTCAGGGACAAGAGTATATCCCGTTCATGGTGTTGTCTATTAAAGCCGGAGGTGTTGGTTTAAATTTAACACAGGCGAATCATGTCATACATTTTGACCGGTGGTGGAATCCAGCTGTTGAAAATCAGGCTACCGATAGAGCATTCAGGATTGGTCAAAAAAGGAATGTCGTGGTGCATAAGTTCATTACCAGCGGTACAATAGAAGAAAAAATTGACGAAATGATTACCGATAAAATTAAGTTGTCTAATGATATAATCTCGGTATCTCAGGAATCACTGATTACAGAAATGAGCAATGAAGATCTGAAAAACCTTTTTACCCTAAAACTATAAATATGGAATAAAACATGGCATACTTTAGTCGATATCCCGATTATGTTACTGTAGAAGAAAGAAAGAAAAAAGCTCAAAAACAAATTGACCAGCTAACAAAGAAAAATAATAATATTGAACCTGTCATTTTAGAAGGCGGAAAAATTGCAAGAAACTGGTGGGGCAAAGCCTGGATAAATAATCTCGAAAGTTACGCGGATTTCAGCAACCGTTTGGGCAGGGGGCGAAGTTATGTTAGAAACGGATCGGTTATTCATCTTAAAATTCAGCAGTCTGAAATCACCGCGCTTGTTCAGGGAAGCGACAAAAGTCCGTATAAAATTAATATAGTAATCAAACCGCTATCGGAAAAAACATGGAAAAAGATTATTAAGGAATGTGAAGGAAATCTCTCGTCAATTAACGAACTTCTCGAAGGAAAAATACCAAAATCGCTACAGGAGCTTTTTACCCAAAAAAAAGATGGTCTTTTTCCCACACCAAAAGAAATTTCATTCGACTGCGATTGCCCTGACTGGGCATATATGTGTAAACATGTTGCAGCCGTGCTGTATGGTGTCGGCGCAAGACTTGATGAAAATCCGTCGTTGTTTTTCACATTGCGAAATGTAAATATTGATGATCTTTTATTTACTGCGGTATCCAACAAATCAAAGACACTCCTCAAAGAAGAGAATATCAAAAGTCGAAGAATAATATCAGACACAGACATAGCAGATGTCTTCGGTATAGAAGTAGATATTACTGATAAACCTGCTAAGAAAACTCCTGTTAAAAGTAAACCCGAAAAAAAAGCCAAAACGATTCCTGTGAAAAAAGATAAGAATCAGTGAAAATAAAAGTTTTCACTTATAATGCTTTTTGTCATTAACAACTTCTAACTTTTCCAGAGGTTTTTCAAAGTGCTGATAATCCTTACCTTTCCAGTTACCGCCCCATTTCCAACCTAAACTTTTAAAAAGTTGAACTATTTGATGAGAATTGCTGAAAGTTCCCGGTTTATCAGGATTATACGACGCACCTTCCGGAAATATTTTGTCGCCTGTGTAATATGGATTTTCTACAGGATTAATATCAATAGCGAATCCATAAGCGTGATTAGACAGTCTATTAGAAAACGCGATTTTTCTAAAGTTAAACGCGGAAGAATTATTATTACGCATGGACTCAAAATCATCCCAGTTAAATTTTGTAATGGGGATTACAGATTTTACAGGAAATTTAATCTCAAGCATTTTTCTGAAAACTATTTGCAGGTCTTCAGCAACACGTGTATCAGCAACTAATTGTCCGCTGTGAATTTTTCCATCGAAGCCAAAATAATCAACATCAATGATTGACTGATTATTAAGTATCCAAGCGGGACATTCCTTGCTGACATTCTTCACAGCCTCATCAAAGCTCATCGCCGAATCCTTTTTGCTGTCTGAAAATAATAAAACCGGTAAAATAATAATTATAACGACCGCTGAAAATTTTTTCATAATATCTTCTAACTCATGTTCATCCATTTGACCATGTCCAC
>CAYLTM010000077.1:0-12794 GCA_964386495.1 uncultured Leptospirales bacterium | reverse complement strand
AACCCTTCCAAATATGCTGAAAACGTCAATAATAAAATATCTGTGTGCTTTTTTTGAATATTTTTCAAAAAAAAATGGTGCCAGAGCAGTAATAAATGGTGTCAGAGACCTTACGAACTGAACATATTTGGAAAAATGTCCTTTTAAAATTCATAATAACTAATAAAAATTACTTGCCTTTTTTTTTGCATATTTGCCAAATAGCAGATAGTACACAATTACTGTAATTATTATATTGAGGATACTAATGAACAACATTGACAAAAAGATTTCGAAAGTGCTGAACACCGCTACTTATGATGATTTAACCGAATATGGCGATATTCTTAAATCAATGAAAAAAACCCTTGGTCTGCCGTTCTTTGGAACAAGAAAACTGGCAGCGGCTCTATTGAAAGAATATCTGGGAAATGTTGCAGACTATTCCTATGACGGCGAGAATTTCCCTAAAGCTGAAGCTGTAAAGGATGATGTTAGACCAGCTGTTAAAGAGAAAGGCGACTACGTTTTTGAGGATGTCAAGGATGGTAAAGCACGTCTTTTTATAAATATTGGTAAAGCACAAAGAATAGTCCCGGGCGACATTATTCGTGAAATAGTAAAAAAATGCGGAATAAACGGGAAACTTATCGGGAAAATTGATATCCATCAGAATTATTCCTTTATAGAGGTTCCTCTTGAAAATGCTGATATTATTCTATCATCAATGAATGGTGTTCGTGTTAGAGGAGTGAATATTGTGCTTGAACCCGCGAAAAAGAAAAAACCAAATGCAGCAGTCGCTCCTTAATTGTCCGGTATGTTCCGGTCATTATTGCAAAGAAATTAATACAAGCTTTAGAAAATGCCGCAATTGCGGCATTATTTATAATGAGGCTCACAGATTATTGGATTACGATGATAACTATTTTACCGATAGTTATCGTCAACAATACGGTAAATCATATATTGAAGACTTCAACAATATTTATTCGTCAGGTAAAAGGCGTATAGATAACATCCTTCAGTTTTATAAACAACGCGATACTGTACAAAATGCCGCGCTTCTCGATCTTGGATGTGCGACAGGTTTTTTCTTAAAGGCGGCTGAAGATTCAGGTATAAATGATTTAACAGGTGTTGAAATTTCCAGCTATGCCGCAAATTATATTCAAAAAAACTTTCCTTATAAAATATTAAACAAATCTTTTAAAGATATTGAATTTCCCCGCAAATATGATATAATTACCGCATGGTTTTTCATTGAACATTTTGATGACACCAATTATGTTTTACAGAAAGTTTTCGATAATCTTCGCACTGGCGGCATTTTTGCGTTTTCTGTTCCGTCATTTTTCGGACCGTCTTTTTTATTGGACAAAGATAACTGGATTAATACGCACCCGCTGGATCATCGCGTTGATTTTTCCCCTGCCTCTATCAAGACTGTTTTAAGTAAATATGGATTTTCTGTGAAGAAAATAGTTCCATCTGGAATACACCCGGAAAGAGTGCTGAATAATAAATCGTTAATTTATCCGTTATTTAAACCTGTATACAAATTGTTTTCCGACATAACCGCTTTTTCCGATACTATTGAAATTTATTCTGAAAAAAATTAAAAAAAATTAATTATTATCAATGATTTTGTTGACAGAATATAGGTTGTTGGATTTATTGACAATCGTTGGGGTGTTAGCTCAGTCGGTTAGAGCGTCTGCCTGTCACGCAGAAGGTCGCGCGTTCGAGTCGCGTACACCCCGCAAATGAAAGAAGCTGTGTTAATCACAGCTTTTTTTTTGCTCACAATTCAAGATAAAATCCCGCCAGATTAAAAAACTAAACATTGAAATATAACTTGACTAAAAAACTTAATAATAGTAACAACACTACTTTCAACATGCAAAATGTGAGCAATTGCGAATTGATTTCGGAATTCCGACATGACGATTTATGTGGTATTAATAAATCGTCATCTTAATAAGGCGGTTGTTATGAAAAATATTTTTTCTTTTTTAACCAAGAGATATTTCCAGACTTCTGTTGTTTTTCGTTACATTCTATACATAGTTATTCTTATCTGCTGCATTTCCGGGGCAATTTATTCAAATCAGAATTCAAGTCAGAATATTAATCAAAAAAGTAATCAACAAAATAGTCATAAAACTGCCGCTGAAAATAAACAGGAATCTATCGAACGATGGGCTGAAATATTCCAACCGTCTGTAATGAGCAAAAACGCCCGGATTGAAGAACTTAAATGGTTCCGCTCCGCCGCGTCTGATCTGCAGGGTATCACTGTAAAATCGGCAGCGGAGACTCTTCGCGTGCATTATTGGGAGAGCCGCGTGCTTGCCAGAGCCTTTGAGGAAATTACCGGCATCCACGTCGAGCATGAGATTATCGGTGAACCGAATGTTGTTAATCAGATAATGGATCAAATCGAAAATAATAAACAGCTATGGGACATATATGTTAACGACAGCGACATGATAGGCACCCATATACGTACTGACGGCGTTGTAAACTTGTCAGACTATATGATCAGCGAGGGAAGAAGCTACACTAACCCGTATCTTGATATTGATGATTTCCTTAATATAGATTTCTGCAAAGATTTTGACGGAAATATTCTTCAGCTGCCTGATCAGCAGTTCGCGAATCTGTACTGGTTCAGGTACGATTGGTTTATCCGAAAGGACATTAAGGATCAGTTTAAAGAACGTTATGGTTACGACCTTGGCGTGCCCGTTAACTGGGCGGCATACGAAGATATCGCTGAGTTTTTTACAAACACTCCGATTGACGGCAGAAAAGTTTTCGGACATCTTGACTACGGCAAAATTGACCCGTCACTAGGCTGGCGATTTACCGACGCGTGGTTATCCATGGCTGGTGTCGGCGACCGCGGTTTACCTAACGGCAGCCCTGTTGACGAATGGGGCATCAGGGTTGAGAACCGTATACCGGTCGGATCATCAGTCTCCAGAGGCGGCGATCTTAACGGTCCTGCCGGAATCTACGCGCTGACGAAATATCTGGAATGGATGAATAACTACGCACCGCCTGAAGCCAAAAGCTGGGATTTCGTTTTGTCAGGCACCGTTTCTTCACGGGGCGATATCGCACAGCAGATTTTCATGTATATCACTTGGCTGTCTGACCCGGCGTACCACACACCGGGAAGCCCTGTTGTTGATAAAGATGGTAAACCTCTATGGAGGGTTGCTCCGAGTCCGCACGGAAAGTACTGGGAAAGCGGTATGAAGGTCGGTTATCAGGATGTCGGTTCCTGGACTATCCCAAAAAATGTTACCGGCAAACAACGAGCAGCTGCGTGGCTCTGGGCACAGTTCTGTGTTTCTAAAACTGTCGATCTTAAAAAGTTTCTTGTCGGCGGCACGCCTATCCGCAAATCGACGATTTTCTCTGATTATATTTCGGAGCGTACTGTTGATTACGGCGGGTTGATAGAATTCTATAGATCTCCTGAAGAAAAAAACTGGTCGCCTACCGGACTCAATGTTCCTTATTATGCTGAAATGTCAAAGCTCTGGTGGAAAAATATCGGCAAAGCGATTGAAGGGGATTTCACGCCGAAGCAGGCTATGGATAACCTCGCTTACGAACAGGACGCTCTTATGGCATCGCTGCGTCTCAAAAAGTACTCGCCGGTTTTAAGCACTGAAAAGAATCCCGAATACTGGTACGCGGAGCCAGGCGCTCCGAAAGCGGAAATTACTCCTAGAGAAAAACCTGTTACAGTTCCTTATGATGACCTTATTAAAAACTGGACAAGATAGGTGATGACTATGAAATTCCCCCATCCGGTGTCAGGCTATTTTAAAAAAATGTCTATTAAACGCAAACTCAATCTTATATTTTTTCTAAGTATATTTTTATCCACATCTATACTATTTCTTATCGTTCTTCCGATACTCGAAAAATCCCGCTTTGAGGACCGAGAAGGCAAACTTAAAGCTGTCGTCGGTTCTGTAGTATCTCTAATGGATTATTACGAAAATGCTGTTAATAACGCTGAATATATTAACGATCAGTCACAGCCGGTTGATATCGAAGCTGCTAAAAAACTTGTTATCAAAAATGTTTCTCGGATGCGCTATGATCAAAATGAATATTTCTTTATTCTCGACGGCGGCGGAAATGTGGTGATGCATCCTCTACGGCCGGAACTTGTCGGCAAAAATATTCTGAACGAGAAAGATAACGAGGGTAATTATATTTTCAAGGAAATGGTAATCAACTCGCAGCGTGATAATGAAACTATTGTGAAATATATCTGGAAATCCAAATATAGTGAAACTGTGTATGAACCGCAAACTGTCTTCGCTCAATATTTCTGGCCATGGGATTGGGTTGTGTGTTCGGGACTATATACTCAGGATATTATCGATTCTGTCAGCAGAATCAAGCTGATGGCTCTTGTGTATTCTCTTATCGCGACTATGCTTTCGATGTTCGCGTTATTCCGGCTGCTGTTTTATTCTGTTATTTCACCGCTGGAAAAACTTCAGGGAGGTATGCAGAAAATTCAAAATGGAAATTATGATGTTCAGTTGCTTGTCAGAGCTGAAGACGAAGTGGGATTCTTAACGAAGAATTTTAATCTCATGGTTGATAAAATTAATAAAGCGGAAAAACAACTCGAGGATTACACAATCAACCTGGAATATAAAGTGCATCAGAGAACTGAAGCGCTGAAAAATTCTCTCGAAGAACTTAAAACCGCGCAGGACAAACTTGTCGAAAATGAAAAATTCGCTTTTCTCGGCGGACTTGTCGCCGGTATATCGCATGAAATCAACACGCCTATCGGAATTTGTGTAACCGCCGCGACTCATTTGCATGATGAGGCTCAAAAACTCAAAACCAGTTTTGAAAATAATTCAATGACAAAAACCAAGTTTGAGGAACACATAACTCTTTTGTCGGAGATTTCCGGGCTCATCATTACCAATACGGATATCGCTTCTAACTTGATTTCCAGTTTTAAAAAGATCGCTGTCGACCAGTCGCATGAAGCCATTCGCACATTTAATCTTAATGATTATTTAAAAGATGTTTTTCTGAGTTTGAAACCTCAGTTTAAAAAATTTAAGAATCCTGAAATAATTATCGATTGCCCCGATAAGATTGTTTTGACAACATATTCATCGGCAATATATCAGGTGTTGACGAACCTTGTAATGAACTCTATTATTCACGGCTTTGAGAATCGCGATGAATGTAGAATTTCTCTGGTAATTTCTAACAACAATAATAAAATTCAAATGCTGTATTCCGATAACGGTAATGGCATGACTGCTGATGTTATCAGACACATTTACGATCCATTCTTTACAACTAAACGCGGTTCCGGCGGCAGCGGTCTTGGGATGAATATCGTTTATAATATTGTGATGCATAAACTTAAAGGCACCATTAAATGTGAAAGTTCGCCGGGAAATGGTGTCCAGTTCAATATCCATTTTCCCGCTGTTCTGGAAATCAAAGAATAAAGCTTGACATTATTTATGCGGTAATCAAAATTTATTGAATATTGTCAATGGAGTATATTATATGAATTATTCATCGGAAGAACACAAGTCTGTTGCGATTATTAGACTCAATGGGGAAATGCGTCTTGGTACTGTTGGTGAATTTGAAACTATGTATAACTCAATGATTGTCAAAAAACTTCCCGCAATAGCGCTTGACTGCTCATGTCTGCAATTCATAGATTCTTCCGCGATTGGAACACTGGTTAAATTTCTTCACCTTGCTAACAGCAAAAAGATTAAGCTGGTGCTTTTTGATATGAATGATACGATACAGAGTATTTTCCGTGCCGTAAAGCTTGACAGCTTTTTTACAATAATGACAAAAGTCAAATTCGAGAAAGAATATAATTTGTAGCCGGTTGCTGAGTATCCGGTATTACCGGATGTATCGAAGCACCGGCTGTCACTCAGTGACCAGCAAAGATATCGAAGCACCGTCATTTCGAAGGAGCTTCAAGCGACTGAGAAATCTTTAACTGAGCGTAGTGGAAAGATTTCTCCCCACGGTCGAAATGACAGTGAAAATAATTCTCCCTCCGCCGGACATTAAAACCGATAATAAAAATACTTGACTAATTTTAATAGCATTGTGAAATATACGATAATTTGCATCATTTACAAATTCTATCGGTTCTCTTCAAAATGTGAAGCTTCTTTGTTAATTTGTAATAATTTGTTTAGCTGAATTTGCGGGTGAATTAATTTTATGAAAAAATGTATATTGCTTGTATTGGCTGCTTTTATCGTTTTTCAGGGGTGTTCAGGCAAACCCATACCAGCGGAAAAACAGATATCTTCCGGATGGACGTACGCAGACGCGACATCGGATGATACCTATAGTAACGCTATTGATAAAAGTTTTCAACCCGTTGAAAAACTTCACTCCCTTGTGACATATCTTCCTGCCGGTGAAAACGAAGGATTCCTTTGGTTAAAAAAAGAAATTATGATACCGGATTCTGAAAAAGGTAAAAGATTATCACTGGCACTCGGGAAAATTATTATTGCAGATGAGACATTTTTTAACGGTTACATAATCGGCAAGACAGGAAATTTTCCGCCGAACTGGTTCAGCGGCTGGAACGAATTCAGGAATTACCCGCTACCGTCATCCATAATAAAATATAATGAAACGAATATTCTTCTGGTAAAAGTCTATTTGAATATTGAGGGTTCCATAGCTTCCACACTTGCATGGGATGATTTTGACACTGTTAAAGCGATTGAGCAGAATGACGCGTTTTACTCAAAATACGTAAACTTTGTAATTTCCATTTTACTGCTGGTCTTCGGTTTTTATCATTTGCTGCTTTTTGTAAGACGAATAAAGGATCTTGAAAATTTTTATTTCGGTGCATTATGCGTATCGTTTTCGGTGTACTTGTCTAATTTTTTTATAACCACCTTGCCTGGATTTTTCCAGTTAGGTATGACGTATATTGCCCAGCAAAAAATTATTTTTTCATCAATGTTTCTTACGGGCCTTTTCATCGGTTTGTTCTTCTCGGCGTTTCTGAAAATCAGACTTTTCCGTGCAGTTAAACTCGTACTAATATTGTCAGTGCTGATTCCTATCTCGCTGATTGTCTATCCTTCCGACTATGAGTCTTTGCGAAGCTCAATCGGGCTTGCGAATATTTTTCTAATTATATATCTGCTCTTCACGTTTGGCATATTATTCTTAGCGATGTTTAAAAAGAAAAAGGAAGCGTGGATATTATTACTCGGATTACTCCCGTTTTTCGGTTCAATAATCGCGGACATTGTTATGCCTCCGATTATTCAGGGTTGGATTTATCTGTCCGGTTTCGGATTCCCGATGTTTTTATTAACTATGCTGTTTTTTCTTGCATACAGATTTATGTTCGCTAGAAACGAGTCCGAACGCATGCACATAGAAATGGAAAAAAAAGCCGAGCTTGAGCGGCAGCAATATCTGAAGATTAAGGATCTTCTGGATTCTGTGTCGGATACTTCAATTGACCTCGCTAGCTCGTCCGAGGAAATGTCCGCTACCGCTAACAGCTTTTCACACAACGCGCAGCAGCAGGCTTCCACACTTGAAGAAATCAGCTCTGTTGTTGATGAGGTATCGACTTCGATGGACGCGGTAGTGATGAACGCTAATGACCAGTTTGAGAGTCTTGAAATGCTCATTGATAAGATGTCCATTCTCTCGACAGCTATAGAAACCATGAAGGATATAATTCAAAAAGCGACATCTGTGTCTGAGGAAACATCATCCAAGTCGAAATCCGGTGAAGCGATACTTGACACCCTAAATAAGACCATGAATAAAATCAGCGACAGTTCAAAAGAGATGACAATGGTTGTTGATACAATCACTAAGATAGCCGAACAAATAAGTCTGTTGTCTTTGAACGCGGCTATAGAGGCGGCTAGAGCAGGCGACGCGGGTCGAGGATTCGCGGTGGTCGCGGACGAAGTATCTAAACTCGCGGAACAGACAAACGACAGTCTTTCAGATATTTCGGGATTAATTAACACCACTGAAAATGAAGTATCTGTCGGTATGCAAAATGTGTTTGACACAGTAGAGGTCATGAAAGCGACTATTAAAAACGTAAATACTATTACCGAGTGGATGCGGAAAGTTAATGAAAATATGCGGGAACAGGTTGATGTCAACAGCATAGTGGAAAAACAAACTGTAATAGTTAAAAGAAAATCTGAAGATATTAAACTTTCCGCGACCGAGCAGAAAACCGCGATAGAGGAAGTTGTGAAAGGTATTGTAACAATTAATGATGACGCGCAAGCGTTCGCCAACGGTTCACAGGAATTTGCTAAAACCGCGGAAGGCATCGCACAAATATCTGAAACATTAAAAGAAAAAATAAATAAATTTTAGGTGGAGAATATAAAAATGGATTTGAAAAATTTGGTAGATAAGAAATATGCTGATAAATCACCTGCTGAAATTCTTAAATTGCCGATCAGTGCTATAAAGGGTGTCAGTGATGGTGATGCTGAACTCATGAAAAAAGCTTTCAGTGTTAAAACTGTAGCGGATCTGGCTTCGCTAAAGTATGCTGTCTGGGCGAATGAAATTTCGGCAAAGTCCGGCGACAAAGGTCTTGATAAATCCTTTATAAAAAAGTTAGATAAGAAATACGAAAGTAAATCACCCCTTGAAATATTAAAAAGCCCGGTAGACGCGTTACAGGGAATCAGCGCGGATGACGCGAAATCGCTAAAGACGGCATTTAACATAAAGACAGTTAAAGATCTTGCTGATTTCAAATTTGTCAAATGGGCAAAAGACATTGTAGAATTATCTACACAGAAGCCTGCCGCTAAAGCTGAGCCTGTTAAAACTAAAGCCGTGAAAAAAACTGCAACTACAAAACCCGCAACTGCTGTAAAAACACCGGCTAAAAAAATAGATATAAAAGAAAAACCCGTGAAATCGGAAAAACCGGCAGCTGTGAAAAAAACTAAAGCTGTAGATGATAAAAATAATGATAACGATAAAGAAGAAAAGAAAAGCAATCTTGTGTATATCATAGCTGTAATCGCAGCAATAGCATTAATCGCGATAATTATGATCGCAATATATTTAAAGAAACAGCCTCCTGTAGAAGATCAACCAGTAACTGCTGCTGATGTACCTGCTGAAATTCAGGATTCACAGACTGAGACTGGCGACCAGAAAACTACAGTCATTGACAATACTGGATTTTCAAAAGAGAAGACCAATCAAAAAACTAATCTTGAAGCTCCGGAAAAAACCGTAAAAACTAATCCTGAACAGCAAAATCAAGAAACTAAAAGTGCTGAAAATCAACCAACTGTAAAAAAAGTTGAAACTGTCGCTCCTGGCGAAAAGGCGGTAATTGTAAAAGAAGGTGATACATTATTCAGTATCAGCAAGGAAAAAACCGGAAGCGCGGAAAACTGGAAAAAATTACACGAGTTAAATAAAGAGACTGTAAGCGATCCGGCTAAAATTTATCCAGGTCAGAAAATCATTTTACCGTGAAATTTTACTAATCACTTAAACCATCAAGCATCTAATATAAAATTAGGTACTTGGTGGTACAGCAAATAAAAAGATAATTGGTCAGACAGCAATAATGAGCGAAGAAAAATACCGTGCGATATTCCACAATTCTCCGATAGGCATTCTGCATTTTGACTCCGAAGGCATAATAACAGACTGCAATAATGTTTTTGTTCGCATTATCGGATCGACAAAAAATGATCTGATAGGTTTGAACATGTATAAGCTTAAAGATGATAAGCTTATAGAATCATTTAAAGAAACACTGCATGGCAGAAACGGCTATTATAACGGTGTATATAAATCTATTACAGCTGAGAAATCAACACCAGTAAAAATTGTATTCGCTCCAATATTTTCTGCTGACAATTTAGTTACAGGCGGTGTCGGTATTGTTGAAGATATTTCTGAGCAGAAAAAAATGGAAGATCTTCTGTTAGAGAATGAACAAAAGCTTAAAATGAAAATCGAAAATTTGCTTTCAACAAATTCAAAGAATGACAGTTTTGAATTAGTTGATATAATAGATACTGACGAACTTCAGTCCTTGATGAATGATTTTTATAATATTTCAAATATTGGAATGGCGATTGCGGATTTGTCAGGAAAAATTTTGGTCTCGACCGGTTGGCAGGATATCTGCACAAAATTCCATAGGAGAAATCCAGAATCAATAAGGAACTGTATTGAAAGCGATACTTTGCTTTCAAATGGAGTTGAGCCTGGTAAATACAAATTGTATAAATGTGCGAATAATTTATGGGATATGTCCACCCCGATTTTTCTTGGCAGCAGACATGTAGGAAATCTTTTTCTTGGACAATTCTTTTTTGACGATGAAGAACCCGATTATAATTTATTCAGAATGCAAGCGGTAAAATACGGATTTAACATAGATGATTATTTAGCCGCACTCGACAAGGTTCCTAGATGGAGTCGTGTTAAAGTCGAAACAGCTATGACCTTTTACAGTAAGCTCGCGTATATTCTATCAAATAAGAGTCTAACGAATATACAGTTAGCAAAAACCAGCAATGAAAATAAATCATTACTTAAAGAACTGCAGCATCGTGTAAAAAACAATCTATTAATGATAACATCATTAATACGTTTAGAAATTGCCAAAGAAGATAACATTCACGCGACAACCGTATTGATGTCGATAAAAAACAGAGTGGCATCATTATCAGAGTTGTATTCTATGCTGAATTATTCGAATGAATACAAACACATCAGCGTTTTAGAATATTTCAGCAAAATTTCTAATCAAATTTCAGCTTCAATGATTTACAATAAAGATTCTGTTAAAATTTTAATAAGTGGTAGTGATTACATTGTTGATGTTGTGAAAGCCGCGCCATTGGGATTAATATTGAATGAGTTGATAACAAATTCTCTGAAATATTCATTTAAACAAAAAAGTGCCGGAACAATTTTGATATCAATAGAAGCGGCAAATGATTTATTATTAATAACATTCTCCGATGACGGCGACCCGTTCCCAGAAAATTTCAACTATGAAACTTCTAAAGGATTGGGTCTGGAGTTGGTAAAAATTCTTACTAAGCAGCTTAACGGTTCATCACTATTAGATATTTATTCGAAAACATTCAGCATCACAATTCCATTAACTTGAAAGTGTTATTCGTTAGTAATGAAACTATCCTCAAACTTTTCATTTTCTATAAGTTCGTCATAAGTAGTTAGGGCTTTTTTCTTCGATGAGAAAGGACCAACTTTTACACGATAATATTTTTTCCCATTCACAGTCGTTTTATCTACAAAAGAATCCAGGTCCATGGACTCAAGTTTTTTCATTTCAGCGGAAGCCTTCTCTTTCGTGTCGAAGGACGCGACCTGTATAGAATATCCACTAGCGCTTTTTATTTTTACAGATTTAGGTTCGTCATCATCAATTGTAGCACCGCTCACAGCGGTTACTTTTGATTTTTTCTTTTTTTCAGCGGTTTCCTTAGTTTTAACATCTTTTACAGATTTTTTACTAGCGGAAACTTTTGCCGTATCAGCCGGGATTACAGCCGTTTTATTTGGAAGAATTACCTGGTTATTTCCGCTGAAAATATCGGCGGCAGGAATTGTCTGTGCGGGAGGCTGTACCTGAACAGGTTTATTGGCATCGTTAACGACATTGCTTTGCAGACCGTTATCAATATTGCCGATAGCCTCGTTCTCCAGATTATTGCCGGTTTCAATAAAAGAATCATACTGCTTAACCGTCTCGACGTTTCTATTAGAAGGATAATCCTTGCCGGTAAAAAGATCGTCTTCTTTTGAACCATCGGAAACCTTCATGCCGATGAGAAAAGATACTGCAATAATTGCGACAAACACCACGGATATAATAATTATCCGCGACTTATCCAAATTCAATGAGTATATGTCTTTTTCTTCAGGACCTAACTCGTTTTTGTTGAAGTCGTGATTAAAGTTTTGGTTAAAATTTTCCATATTACCATAACCTGCTTTTTCGTATTTAATAAACAATCAGAATTGTCTATTATATAATCGGAAGCTTCCAGCTTTTCATTTAGTGAATTTTGATTATTTAGCCGCTTAATTACTTGATCTCTGGTAATATTGTCTCGTTTAATTCCCCGATCGACTTGTTGATCAATTATGGATTTTATGCAGATTATTTTGTCCATATATTTGTCGAAACCTGCTTCGAAAAGCAGCGGTGCGTTTATGAAATATATACAATTGTCATCATTTGTCAGTTCAAGGGTGATCCGCAGAATTTCCGGATGCATTATTGCGTTTAGGCTTTCTAATTCGCTTTTTTGATTAAAAACGATTTCTGCGATTTTTGAGCGGTTAAGTGAACCATCAAGATCCAAAATATTTTCACCAAAATGATCAACAATTTCATTAAAACATTTCATTCCAGGCTGGACGATATCTCTGGCTATTATATCGGTATCGATATGAATCCCGCCCAAATCCTCAAACATCCGGCAAACGGTTCCCTTTCCGGAGGCATAATTTCCTGTAACCCCTATTCTCATATTTTCCTTTGGTTTTAAATATATTATGATTTTTTGTATTAATCAGGCTGTCAAAAATAAAATCGACAGGCGGAATTATTCCAGTCAAGTGCTTTTTCTATAATAAATGGTGCCAGAGTAACTATTTTTGCGTAGTTACGCATAAATCTGCATAGTTACGCTAAATCTGCATAGTTACGCTAAATCCGCATAGTTACGCTAAAT
>CAYLTM010000076.1:12739-17374 GCA_964386495.1 uncultured Leptospirales bacterium | reverse complement strand
ATATAATTTGTGGATTAAGTTTCTGGATGATGTTAACAAAAAGAATATACCTGTAAAAGCAGTTATGCCTTATAAAGAACTTAATAAGCTTGCACAGGAAAAAGATTATGAAAATCAGTTCATCAAACGGTTAGTTTATAATGACACAGAATATAATTATTTTATTAGAGATGCTCAACTGTATGAATCTTATATACGTGCTTTTTTTTATAAGAACTATAATATGAGCTCGTTGAAAAATGAAGATTACAAGCTTTTTGAAAATGATATGCACGCGATAATTTCAAAATCAGACACTATGTATCTTTCAGACATAAAAGATACATATAAACAATTGTCTCAAAAATATCAATTGAGTAAAAAATCTTCAGATGATGTGATTTTCTGGAAAGATTTTTTTAAATATATTACATATTTAAATATTCCTGTTTCTTCGAAGGAATCACTTGAAGATCTCGCGAAGTATTCCTATAGAACAGATTTATCCGGTATAATTGGAATAAGATTTTTACGTAAGGAGTATTATCAAGGTATCGATCAGAACCGCAGGGAAATCGTAAATCTTACTATTAGTCTTGCTCTTAGAATTGTCCTCATTTCTCTTTTAATACCTGTTTTCATAATTAGAAAAATTAAAATTCTCGGAGACGGCGCGTATGAAATCGGTAAGGGGAAATATGATCAGATAATTGAAATTAAAAGCAAAGATGAGCTTGGGAGGCTTTCTGATATACTAAACGCGATGGGAAAAAATCTTTCAAAGGCTCAGTCGGAAATGCTTATTAAACATAGGATGGAAGAGGAGCTTATCACCGCGAGGACGATACAGGAAACTCTTTTACCAACAGTTTTTCCGGAAATTCCTGGTTTAGAGTTCGCTGCGTATTATTCCGCTCAAACAGAATCCGGCGGCGATTACTACGATGTCATTAAAATTGATGATGAGCGTGTAGCGATTATTACCGCTGATGTTTCCGGTCATGGAGTAGGGTCCGGTTTAGTAATGGCTATGACAAGGACAGCAATCAGAGTTTATAGCACTGTTCTTGAAGATATTAAAGTTATTGTGCAGGATGTGAATCGTCATCTATATGAAAATACAGCTAGTAATTATTTTGTGACATTGTTTTATGGAGTAATCAACATTAAAAAAAAGGAAATGTCATTCGCCAGCTGCGGGCATATGCCGACTATTTTAATGCGTGACGGTAAGTACAACGAAATACCTGCCGGCGGCATTGCTTTGGGAGCTGTCTCCAATGGAATTTTCGACAATATGGCATCAAAGAAAAAAATATCATTGGAAAAAGGTGATGTCATTGTTCAGTATTCCGATGGAATCGTTGAAGCAATGAATTCAAAAGATGAGGAATATGGATATGACCGTTTTAAAAAAGTTCTACTTGATAATACTGGGAAAAGTATCAATGTGTTGAAAGATGCCATTATCGATGACTTAAATAAATTCACTGAAAAAAAACCTCAAAGTGATGATATAACATTATTGTTGGTTAAGTTGTTGTGAAAATCGAAATTGCATTTCTTAAAATGATTTTTCCCGCCACTATATATTCAAACAGTATGAAATTGTCGGCATCAGGCGAATCAGCGGCATCAGAGCTTTTTAAGCTCAATGAGGATGGTTATATTTTTGATAAAAATAATAATCGGAAAAAAAACAATAAATTGTTTGATGATATTGCCGATCTATCAGTTCTAGAGAATGACAGCGTTAATAAATATCTTGAAAAGTATCTGGCGGATCAGGGTTATCTTATTAGATGTTTTAATAATTCAAATATGTATTTACCGGTTATCGAAAAGGTTTTAGAGGATTACCCTGATTTTCCAAAAAAACTATCATACCTGCCTCTTCTCGAATCCAGTTTTAATCCAAACGCGGTATCCAAGGCAAACGCTGTGGGACTTTGGCAGTTTATGGAACAGACTTCATCAATTCTTGGTCTGAAAAATAATCGATGGGTTGATGAAAGACGTGATGTTGAAAAATCTACAATAGCGGCTGTTCGGCATTTAACATATTTATACAGCGTATATGGAAACTGGGAATTCGCTCTATCCGCGTATAACGCCGGGGAAAAACATGTTAACACCGTAATTTCTGAAAACAATGATTTAACTTATTGGGAAATGGCTGAAAAGAATCTTTTCAAAGAAGAGACTAATCAATATGTCGCACGTTTCTGTGCTCTGTGCGTATTATTCGATAACAGCTCGATCTATAATATTAATTATAACAGAGACTTTTCAAATGAAGTATTTTCTTACAAAATTGAATACCCGATAGATCTTAACGAGTTATCCAGAAAATTTAAAATTCCAAGAAGCGATCTTCATGCGTATAATCCAGAATTGAAAACTGGTATTACTCCGATAGATGATTCGTATTATATTAAGCTTCCAGTCAAGCTGAATGATGATGAGATTGAAAAGTTTGATGACCTTTATCGTGTAAAGTATTCCAGAGTTGTTATTCATAAAATACGAAAGGGTGAAACAATCGGCAAAATTTCAAAAAACTATTCCGTAAAAATTCAGAGTATTATATTTATAAATAATATCAATAATATCGGGAAACTGAAAACTGGTGATTCTCTATACATACCTATAAATTAATTATTTAGAAATATTTTTAATGAAACTATAAGATTCGCAGTCTGGAGAAAGCATGAATTCCTGATTATTTACAGATTGTTTTTTATTTTTCTTGAATTTTGGATTTTTTACAATTTTTGAATATTTTGAATTTTTTGAAACAGCAATAATGATATTATCATTTTTCATTTTTTTTATGTTTCTATGAAGTTTGATTTTTACTTTTTCTTCTTCACTGAAAATTGATAATTCGAGATCAAACATAATCAAAACATTTTTTGGGTTATTTATTATTTTTTGATATATAGCAGGCAGATCATTTTTTTTAACGGTTAACGCTTTTTTAAGTCCTTGCTGCACTAAAGTTTTTGTGTAGTCGGAATTTGTGCAGTATATTTCATATTTCTTTAAATCATTAATGTTTTTTAAAGACTTAACTTTTTTATTAGTAATTACGGCAGGTTTCTGTATTAAACTTGTTCTAAGAAAAATCATGTATTGATAATTATTTTCTGCAAATGGCACATCACAGGTGAAATCTGCCGATCCGTCTATTATGGAAAGACTGTACTTCATATCTGGTAGACGCAATATTTCCATTTCGTGCCCGGACTCTGATAAAACCTTTGTAAAAAAATCTTTATAGAAACCGTTATTGTCCGGCGCCTGATGAATATTTGCTTGCTCTTTATATGCAAATACGAATTTACTTTTTTCCTGTGAAAATATTGGAGTTATGAAAAATAAAAATAAAGTTGTTGTGAAAGTCAATTTTATAAGCGATTTCATAATTATTTACCCCAAATTGTTTTGTTGACAGAATAAGGCTATATTGTAGATAGAACAGTAATTAAGTCAATAAAATAGTTTTTTATTCAGATCATCGAAAGGTGATGGAATTATGTTTCGGTTAAATAAACGCAGCTTCAAAATTTATTTTAGTAATGCCCATCTTCATCAGCGATATGAATCGGTTTTTTAATTGACGAAATTACATTATTATTATTTTTAGAAGAACATATTAATTATTATTTTTGAGAGTGTTATGAAACGATATATTGTTAGAATTATTATCTTGATTATTTCCTGTATTAATTTGTCGTTTCAATGGCCGTTGAACAACAGCATTTTAACATCAGCATTCGGTGAATCGAGAGGCGACCATTTTCATGATGGTATTGACGCGACATCATCAAGTAGCACTGTCTATCCTATAGCAGACGGCGAGTTGCTGTATTTCTGGAATAAAACTCTTTTCCCTTATGATGCGTATACCGGCAGTGGAAATTATATGCTTATTCAGCATAATGATTTGGTTTCTTACTACTTACATTTCATCGATAATCCCGATTTTAAAGATGTTTACTCTACGATTGATTCAATTGGTTTTTTTGGCAATACCGGCCGTTCCTATGGAAATCATATACATCTCGGAGTTTTAGATAAAAAAGACTGGTCGTCAGTGAATTCTCTGAAAATACTCCCACAGATTGATGACAATGAGCCTCCGATTTTTGGTGCACTGGCATTTTATATTGATGGAAAAATTGTACAAATAAAAGATAACGCAAAAGTAAGATTAACCGTGCAGCGACCATTACTTGTCAATATTTTTGACACAAGTAAAAAAAACGGAGTTAGATACGGAATTTACCGTTTAAAAGCTGAGATTGATAATGTGCTTATATACGACATTACTTTTGATAAAATAAGTTTGAATAAAAACGCTTTGGTTGTGAATGATAAAGTTTTTTCTGAAATATATCTTTTCCAAAACCGTAATTCAAAACCATTTCACATAGTCCATAACTCAACAACTTTATTTTTATCAATAAACCATTCACCTTCTGTAAGTTGAAGATCAGCATATTTAAATACTTCATCGATTTTAGATGTAACAGAAATAAATTTACTGTCGCCATAAACAATCCACATAAAAAGTGGTCCTAAAGTTGAGTTAACAGAGTTTGCATCATCCATATGAATCCATTGTGGGAAAAAGGCACATACACTGTCTTT
>CAYLTM010000076.1:2777-12729 GCA_964386495.1 uncultured Leptospirales bacterium | reverse complement strand
TGATAAAGATGGAAGTCCTTTCTCAGGATGTCGAGGTAAAGATTATTATAAAATCAGCAATATGAAATATAAATCCGGTAAGAATAATATTTTATTTACAGCATCAGACTTTAGCGGTAATGTTTCAACTAAAATGTATTCACTTGAAGTTTTTTTAGATATGAAATCCGGAGAATGAAATTGGATAATCTTGTTGCCTTTTATCGCAGAAAAAAAAATATTAAGCAAGCGGTGTTGGCTGATACTCTTGAAGTAACACCGTCGTATTTATGCAAGATAGAAAAAGGTCTGCAAAAACCGACTGGGAAATTTATGAATAAGTGTTCTGATTTTTTGCAGATTCCAGTCGTGCAGTTATTTCCAAAAAAGATAAGTTCTACTGATATGGAAAATGCTGCTGACGAGCAGTCAAATAAACTTTGGTCTGCCAGAAAAAAGAAAGGACTCAAGCAGATTGATCTTGCGAATAAATTAGAATGTTCACCTTCATTTTTATCGAAAATTGAAACAGGATGTCAGAAACCCCCTGAGAATTTTAAAAAAAAATGTGCGAAAATTTTGAAAATACGCGCCGATGATCTGTTTCCGGAGTAATTGAATGTTAACAGTAATTTTATCAAATATCTTTTTTATTCTATTTATGTTATTATTGTCGGCGTTCTTTTCCGGTTCGGAAGTGGCTTTATTTTCACTTAAGAAATCCGAGCTGCATCGATTAGGCGCATCCGTTGAAAAACGTGACAATAAAATATTTTATTTAATGAACAATCCCCAGCAGTTGTTAATTACTATTCTTACTGGAAATTTGTTTGTCAACATTATTCTGGCATCAGAGGCAACAGAATTTTTTATTAGAATTGCGGGTGATTACGGTCATTTTATCGCTATATTTTTGATTACTCCGGTGATCATTATGTTCGGTGAAATAACGCCAAAAATAATCACTGTAAGTAATCCACTGAAATTTTCTAAGTTATCAGTAAACATTTTGTATATTATCCACAAATTATTTACTCCGATACGGGTTTTATTTTATCCGCTGACTCATATAATGATAAAATATTTCAATATTCAGAAAAAAGACGAAAGCAGCGTAACTGAAAAAGAGCTTGATATTGCTGTTAGATACACGAAAAAAATGGGAGCTATCGCACCTGAAGAATGTGAATTTATTAAAAATGTTTTGAAATTTTCTAAGAAGGAAGCCAGTAACGCTATGATTCCCCGCAACGATGCTGTAGCTATACCTGCTGATGCTGATGTTTATGAAGCTATTGAAATATTTAAAACAACTAGTGTCGTCCGTGCACCGGTATATGAAGGCAACATTGATAATATTATAGGTATTTTAGATTCCAGGGTTTTACTGCCCTATGCTTGTGGACTCAAAAAAGGAAAGTCTATTAAAAAACTGTGCTTTTCTGTTTATCATTATCCAGCGACAAAATCTCTTAATGAACTTCTTGATGAATTTTTAAAAAATAAATTTCAAATTGCTGTGTTGGTTGATGAATACGGCGGTACTGCCGGTATAGTAACGTTGTCAGCAATTATTTCAGAGCTTGTTGGTGATGAGTTTTCTCTTGAAAAATCCATGAGGAAAAGTGAACCGAAAAAAATTGGTGATTCGACATATGTTATTTCCGGGGATATGCAGATTGATGATTTTAACGACGCTTTTAATTCATCTTTTAATTCTGATGAAACCGATACAATGGCGGGATTTTTAATCGAAAAGCATGAAGGTTTTCCAATAAGGGGACATGTTATTGAAATTGACGATTTTATTTTTAAAATTCGCAATATAAGAAAAAATAAGATAGAATCCATAGAAATTCAAAGAAAGGAATTATGATTTTAGAAGTCTTGTTATATGAAATATTAATTGTTTTGTTTTCTTTTTTAAGTTTTATTTTTTCAGGCTCTGAAACGTCAATAATATCAGCAGATAAATCGCTCTTATTAACTGATAGAGAAAAAAATAAAATTGGTTCAAGTAAAGCTTTGTTTTTGATTGCTAATACAGAAAAAACTTTAAGCCTAATACTTATATGGAATAATATAGCGAATATAACTGCTACTGCCTTAATTACTTATGCGGCCCGTAAATTTTATAATTTAAGTGATGTCGAAATTGTACTGGTTATGGTATTGCAGACATTGTTTTTTCTTGTGTTTTGTGAAATTTTGCCTAAAATTATTGCCAGATTTATTCCTAACACCTATATAAAAACCATATCGATTCCCATGTATTATTTGATTATTATTTTTTCTCCAGCAATTTCTATTACATTATTTTTGGCACAACGTATTAGAAAAGCCTTTAATCTCAAAAATGTGGAATTTTCCATAGCTTCCGCAAGAGATGAAATATCGGCACTTTTTGAACTTGGTGAAAAACATGGTGTAATCGATGAGAACATTCAGCAGTATGTTAGTGATATTTTATCCTTACACAGATTAACAGTCAGCGAAGTAATGACTCCTATTATTGATGTTGTTTCTGTTGAAGCACAGAGCAGCATAAAAGAAGTTGTTGAAATTGTGGGCAAAACCAGATTTTCACGTATACCTGTGTATTCTGAAAGGGTTGATAATATAGTTGGTCATATTTATTATAAAGATTTGTTGTATAAATATAATAAAGCGTTAAAAATTGAAAATATTATGGAGCAGCCTGCTTTTGTTCCGAGAACGGTGCCAGTATTCAAGCTACTGCTCGAAATGATGCGTGATAACCGGTACATTGTATTTATCGTAAATGAATACGGCGGTGTTGACGGTTTAACCACAAGGGAAGATATCATCGAAGAAATTGTTGGCGAAATCCAGACAAGGGATCATTACCATGAGGAGCTTATTACAAAACTTAACGCTAACCGCTTTTCAGTCAGCGGTAATCTGGATGTTGATTTTTTTGACAGATTTTTTGAAATAAACATAGAAAAAAAAGGATTTGAAACCGTAGCCGGTTTTATGCTATATTTATTCGAGTCTGTCCCTAAAGAAAATGCTAAGATTGTTTTTAATAATTTTTCATTTATTATTGAAAAAGCAACCGACAGATCAATCGATAGAATAATAGTCCAGATGCCAAAGAAATAATCACTTTAATTTTTTTGCTGGATTTATTTGTAATACAACCGGAAATTATTTCTTGACTTATATATGTTGTTATTTCTAAAATACATTACTTATGTTTGTAATTCCCCGGACTGTATAACCCGGAAGACTAGGAAATATTTGTTGGAACGAGGAGAATATGAAAAAAACGATTTTATTCTTTGTTTTTATTATTTTTGCATCATTATTAATTACATGTAAAACTGATCCGATTAAACGGGAAAATAATATTTTCCTAAAAGGTAATTCTGGAGAAATCTTTAGGGTTCTTATGACATCATCAGAATATAAAGCTGTTCAATTATCATATACTGATAATATGAGCCGTATTGATGACACTTCTGGTGATATGTTTTTTATGGAAAGATTAAAAAGATATGATAAAATAAATGAAGTAAGAGAGGGTGAGGTTCGGGTTTGGTTGTATCCAGACAGCGGACGGCTTATGAAGGTGCGTTTCATAAACTCTACATACATTGAAGAACTTGATAAGCTGATTCTTGATGATGTACAAAGATGGACTTTTTCTTTTAAAAATAATTATATAAGCCCTACTTTATTTAATGTTAGATATAGAATCGTTTTAAAGCGGCATATGGAAGAACCGGATAGTGAGACTGTAAAAGAAGTTGAAAAAGCACAGAAGGAAAAAAATAAAAACCATTAATTGCAAGGGGTATTATTATGGCAAGAGTCATGATTGCTGACGATTCTAAGTTTATGAGAACTATTGTAAAAGATACATTCCTTGAAGCCGGAACTGAAATAATCGGCGAGGTTGATAATGGTTCAGACGCGGTAACGGAATATAAAAGACTGAATCCGGATATAATTACAATGGATATTACAATGCATGGAACAGACGGGCTTGCCGCAATCGACGAAAGATACGAGTATAATCCGAATGCGATTGTTTTTATTATATCGGCTTTAAGTAAACAAACCATTTTGAATTCCAAAAGTGATATTGAAATGAAGGTCAAAGAATATATAACCAAACCATTTGACAAACATTCCCTTATAGAAATAATTAATAAATATAAATGAAAATAAATGAAAATAAATGAAAATAAATGAATAAATGTGCTAATCTCTATATTAAAGAGGCGGAGGCCTCCGAAGTATTTATAATACAGGAAGGCGAAATTTATTATTATATTTCGAATACCGATAAATATACGTTAAAAGGTAAAAACTTTGTTGTAGGTGCGACAGAGCTTGTTTTGTCACACTATCTTGATATACCAACTAAACGTCTCGAAACACTGTATGTTACAGAAAATTCTAATGTGAAAAAACTCTCATTGGAGAAGTTTCATCAGGGTGTAAGTAATTTTTCTTTTCTTCTAAATATAGCTATGGTTATCGCTAGACAGGTTATACTTACCAACGATATCATTCAAAAAAATAAAAATGGAATTATAGGAAAAGAACGTGATCACAAAGATATATGTATCGAGTATTACCACATCGCATCAATACTCGTTGATGAATATAACAAAAGAAAATTACCCTGGCTGAAAAATCTTGTCAATAAGTTTCAACCCAGTTTGACATATAAACAAGGTGAAATTTACGCCAAAGCAATTGATCCAGTTAAAATTGTTCAAACAAAAGAATTAGACAGTAAAACAATTGAAATATCGAAAGGTACCACCTTATGTGAAGAGGGCACTATAGGCAACGAATTGTTTATACTGCAATCCGGAGCTATTGATGTGTTAATTAAAGGCAATAAAGTTGCGTCAATTTCTGAACCAGGATCTATTATTGGTGAAATTGCCTTATTGCTAGGTGAAAAACGCTCGGCAACGCTTAAAGCAAGAAATAATATTTTGCTGACAAAAATTAATAAATGTGATTTAAAAGAGATTAGTGTTTCTGACACGAGCTTCTTTTTTTCCATTGTTAAATCTTTGTCTAAAAAACATTATAATAATGTAATCTGTATAAAAGATCTTGTTGATAAAGTTATTATGGACGAGCTTGATTCAAATAATGAAGACAGATTGAAAATGCTAAAGAGCCGTGAGAATTCCTTAAAGGAATTAAGCACCCTCCGGAAGGAATTATCCGATATATTGTTTACACAGGACGCACCTTATCTGAAAGAACGACTAGCACAGTATAATCTGAAATAATATATATTAATTGTTTTAGATTATTTTAATTTTCGGAATCTTTTTCCTTCTGTAATTCTTCCTTTCTATCATGTATTAGATTATTAACATCAACTAGGAAGAATTTCCCGTCTTTGTCTTTTTTTTCATCAATAATACTCTCTGCTTTGACTATCAATGTTAAATATGAGGATAATTTATTGCCGCTGTTTGCAGTTTTAACAATTTCTTCTATTAAGTCCTTGTTTCTAGTAAGAAGGGCATAATAGAAATCAAAATCATAATGAAGCTCATTTATCATATTTAAATTTTTTTTAACCTCTTCATTTTTAACATCTGCAAGAAGAGTATCGATAAAAGTCGCGATATATTTTGTTTCATCAGCTGTTAAATCGAAATCAAGTAAAAGCTGTTTGACCTTGGATAGCTGAAAATTTCTTAGGTGTACTCTTGCAAGGAAAACCGGATTTTCAGACATCATATTAAGATTTATATCAGTGATTTCTTTCGTTTTGTTCGCCAGATTCTTATGGGAGAAAAATTTAATATCATCCTTCAATTCAACTTTCAGAATTTTGGAATTCTGAAATCTGCTTTTTATGAGAAATGCCTCATTTTCTGTAAGATTGTCGTCTATAACAATCAGATCTGCTTTTAGACCGTCTTCACCTTCTTTTATCATTGCTATAACGCTGTTCATATTAATGATTTTTACAGGTACCATGTCAATTTTCTCTTCAGTGTCGAGAAGAAAGTATTTCAACTCTTTGTTACCTGCAATATTATACGGGACAATTATTTTGTTTTTTGAAGCTTTTAAAAGATTGTAATCGCCAACAATTCTTTTTTTTATGATAAAATATGAACCAAGGAATACTATAGTTGGAATTTTGTGTAGCACGTTTCCATTGTCAGATTCACAATAAACTGAACCGCCTTTAGAATCAAACACTAGAAAATTCAATTTGTTTCTGTAGATTTTCAGCGTAAATCCTTTAGGTGTTTTCTCTTCAATAAAATCATAACTCATTTGAGCCTCTTGTTTTGTTTCCGATTATATAGCATTTATATACTATCTGATAAAAATTGCAATCAGGCTGTCGATTTAAATTCGACATCCTGAATAAATATATTTCATAAAAGTCTAAAATTCTTTTTCTGGTATCGGAGTTGTATCAAATATAATGTGCATACCCGAAATAAATAATCACCCCAAAATACACAATAAATACTTTATAAAACATTTGACAATACTTTTTTCTAATTTAACTTTAGACTATTATTAATACTTGTAATAAAATGGCTTTTAGAAAAAATTGATAATAATAAAGCCGATAAACGGAGTCAAATATGCAGTTGAACATTAGTAAGAAAAGTAATTATGGATTTTCTGTCAGCGGGAAATCTTCTGAACTGGATAATCAGCATTCAGCGGCCAATCTAGGGCTGGAATTCGGATTTTGGTGCTCAAAAAAAGAATCACATATGAATTACGAGTTTATTGTTCTAGATCTTAATGAAATTAAACCTTTTGATTATATTGAATTGTTCGCGTCACCTTATAAATCCGATAATTTCCCAAACTCGCTACGTGTAGAAATCAGCGATAATTCAGAAGAATGGTCGGTCATTTATGTTGAAAAAAACATTTATTTGGAAGATAATTCTTTTAAAATGAATTTTCCTATTAATTATGCTCGTTATGTGAAAATTCTGATTTTTGAAACAAAAAAAACCGGTGATTTCTTTTTTTGTGAATTGTCGAAAATTTCTGTCGGAATATTTGGTATAAAAGAAATATCGGCATCAAAATCATCTTCACCTGAAAAGCAATTAATCAACATAAATGATGGAAAAAATGACACTTATTGGGAATCAGAAATAAAAGAAAAACCTGAAAAAAATGAGATGGAGATTGACCTTAGTATGGTATTTCCTGTTTCTAAAGTTTCATTGTCAACCTGTAACGAGAAAATAAACGCTTTTCCTGAAAATTTTACAATAGAATTTTCTACCGATCAGAAAATTTGGATAACAATGGTTGACGAAAGAAACTTTTTTTCTGAGAAAAATACAACATATTCATGGGACTTTCCTATTAACAATGTACGTTTCATTAAAATTGAAATGTCTTCTGTTAATATTTCAGATAAAGAGTTTACTAACCGGATATCCGAAATTAATGTTTTCGCGACTGTTATCGAAAGGGGGCAGCATCACGCTAATGAAATTGTTCCATATTCTTCTGCGTTTCAGGCAGGAATTGTTAGACTGGCAAAAGATGGCGAATACTCGAACGATGCAGCGTTGAGAGCGGACGATAGAAGACTAAGAGAGGCCTCTACACTTTTTAAAGGTATTATTCAATTCGCGGAAGATGGGGAATACAGCCATGCGATGGCACTGCAGTCTGATGATTCAAGATTGCTACCGGCGACCGAACTCAAGGAAGGTATTGTCAGGCTTGCATATGATGGTGAATCTAAACAGGGAGTTGTTGTGCAGTCGTCTGACTCAAGATTAAAAGAGGCGACTGAAACCACTGCTGGTATTGTTAAAATCGCAATGGATGGAACCTCGTCAGAATTTGCTGTTGTACGCGGTAATGATTCAAGATTAAAAAATGCTACAGTAACAAATTATGGAATATGCCGATTAGCCCGCGATGGTGAGACTAATATCGGTAGTGTGGTTCAAGGAAACGATAAAAGACTTAAAGATGCCTCTTCTATTGCTAAGGGTATTGTTGTACTTGCGGAAGACGGAGAAACCTCTGATGGGAAAGTTGTGCAAGCTCATGATAAAAGACTTAAAAACGCGACAACTCTATCTAGGGGTATTGTTGAGCTTGCGGAAGATGGCGAAGCCGCTCCTTTCACAGTAGTGCAAGGAAATGATAAACGATTAAAAGACGCGACAACCGAAACAAAAGGCATTATCGAATTAGCGGAAAACGGAGAAGATGCTCAATTTAAAGTTGTACAGGGAAATGATAAGCGTCTAAAAGACGCGACTGAAAATATTAAGGGAATAATGATTTTTGCCGCAAACAATGAAACATCCGCAATGAAGGCTGTGCAGTCAAATGATCATAGATTGAGAGATGCGACAACTCATTACAAAGGCATAGTAGAATTAGCAAATGACGGTGAAGACGCTCCCTTGAAAGCGGTTCAGGGTGATGATAAAAGATTGAAGAACGCGACAACCTCTCAAAAAGGTATTGTTCAACTTGCGGATGACGGCGACAATTCACAACTTAGGGCAGTGCAGGGAAATGACAGACGATTAAAAGACGCTACTACGCAGCAGAAAGGCATTGTTGAATATGCTGAAAATGGAGAAGACGCACCACTCAAGGCAGTACAAGGTAATGACCTCAGGCTTAAAGACGCAACAACAGTTTCAAAAGGTATTGTTGAACTTGCGGAAAATAGAGAAGACGCACCTCTCAAGGCTGTACAAGGTAATGATTCAAGATTAAAAGACGCGACAACTGTTTCTAAAGGTATTGTTGAACTCGCGGATGACGGTGAAGCTGCTGCCGGTAAAGCGGTACAGGGAAATGCCCTTAGACTTAAAGATGCGACAACTGTATTTAAAGGTATTGTAGAATTGGCAGAAAACGGCGAGATTAAAAAAGGAGCTGTTCTTCAGTCGGATGACACCAGGATTCAACCGGCTGGTGAAGATAATTTTGGTATAATAAGACTTTCAAGAAACAATGAAACCAGAAAGGGCTTCGCTGTACAGAGTGATGATGACAGACTTTCTAATAAAAGGGAGCCTCTACCGCACGACCATAATTACGCACCATTAGATCACAGTTTTTCCTCACATTCAGGGACTTTGGTTCTTAAAGCCGACAAAGCTCAGCCGTTTACCGGAATTACAATTCCGGTGGATGATTCATCAGTTATATATTCAAAAAACATTTCGGATAAAAACGGAAGTATCGCTATTTCTGGAATAAGCAATAATCAGACTGAAAAGGACTGTAAGGGGTACGGCGTATTCGGTCACAGTAATTTCACGGGTGTTCGAGGTCAGTCAGTCGGCAGTAATGGTCAGCAGAATAAAGGATGTGGTGTTTTAGGTTGTTCACGTTTCGGAGCTGGTGGGGTATTTTCAAGCGAGCATGATTATTCGCTCGTTGTTGACGGTTTCGGAAAAGCGGTTGATATTATTGATGACTCCATTAAAATGAATGGCGAAGGTAAAGCGATTTTAGTGAACGGAGATTCGTCATTTAACGGTAAAATTAAGTTTCCGAAAAATAATCAGAACGGGATATCCTCGATAACAGAACTATTTGAAGTTGATGGTCAGGAATATATTTCTCATGGCGATATTCTAATAATATCGGATCAGGGAAATAGCGTTTTAGCCAGAACTCAGCAGCCGTATAATAAAGCTGTCATTGGAATCGTAGCTGAAAATTCATGCGTTGAATTAGACAACTGCGGGAAAAAAGACAAGTCTTATCCGGTGGTATTGTCAGGCAGAACTTTATGTAAAGTTGATGCCAGATCTGCTCCAATAAAACCAGGTGATTACATAGTGACTTCGGGAACACCAGGATGCGGTATGAAAGGCACTATTGATTCATTTGAAAAAATTGGAACAGTTATTGGTAAAGCTCTCGATTCTATTGAAGGTTGTATTGGGGTGATACCTGTATTTATATGCAGGATGTAATTAATAATAGG
>CAYLTM010000076.1:1766-2697 GCA_964386495.1 uncultured Leptospirales bacterium | reverse complement strand
CGTAGTTATTACTTATGATCAGTATAATTTTAATTATGAAAACTCGGTTAAAACAGCTGATCGTACGGCGGATCTGATAATACTGAACAATGTTGAAAATATCTGGAACTTTAATCTGGCTAATTTGAAATCAAACTGTGAAGCCTTTTTTAAAGATGAGTCGATAACAAATATTACTATATTCGATTTATCCGGAAATGTAGTTATAAATCTAGATCGAAATATTAAAGGATCTAATGATTACATTTTCAAGAAAGATATTTTTCGCAACAATGAAAAAATTGCATCGCTAAAACTAATTTATACAAGTTATTATTTCGAAAAAGAAATAAGAAATATCATTGTTAAAATGATTATAATTACTCTGGCATTATTCCTGCTTATATTTTTAGTTATATGGCTTGCTTCATTTTTTGTTCTAAAACCGTTTAAGAACATTTTCAAGGTGTTGGATAAAATCTCCAAAAAAGATTTGTCTGAAAAAATATCAATCGATGAAATAGGCACATTGTCGGGTTTTATTAATGATTTTTCTGATAAAATGAAGAGTATTGTCAGTGAACTTACTGATACAAGTTTTTCCATTAAAAAATCATCAGCAGATCTAAATGAGTTGATGCATACAGTGACAGATGGTGCGTCTACCGGTGATTCCGAGTACATGAAATCGGACTGTATAAAAACATTACTCTCGGATATGGAAGTTGTATTAGATAATGTGCGTGGACAGGCGGCGAGTACAGAAGAAACTTCTGCCGCAGTTCTGGAAATATCAGAATCCATTATGCAGGTAGCGAATAACACCGAGCAGACAAGGATGATATCTAAGCAGACAACAGAAAAAGCGAGACATGGAAAAGATCGCGTTGAGTATAATTTAAAAAGATTTCTAAGAGTCGCGGAAATTGTCAGGGATGTGGAATTTAAAACA
>CAYLTM010000076.1:0-1756 GCA_964386495.1 uncultured Leptospirales bacterium | reverse complement strand
CTTGAAAATAAGAAAACAATTAAGCTTGGAGAATCGTCAAAAAAAATAGGTGAGATTCTAAATGTTATCGGTGACATAGCCGAGCAGACAAATCTACTCGCGTTAAACGCCGCGATTGAAGCAGCACGTGCTGGTGAAGCCGGCAAAGGTTTCGCTGTTGTCGCGGATGAGATACAAAAACTTGCCGGCAGTTCGCAGGACGCGACCGGGGAGATAGATAATCTAATAAAGGAAATTCAAAATGAGATAGGCGATGTGGTTTCTACAACAAAAGAAGCCTATACAGAAGTGCAGACCGGTGCCGATGCCGCTAAAGAAGCCAGTGTTGATTTTAAAGACATTGTTCAGTCAATGGAAATAACAAATACAGAAATTGAGAAAATAACTGCCGCGATAGAAGAACAATCAATCACCATGAAGGAAATTAGCGAATCAATTGATGTTATTGCTCATGATAGTGAAAGTATCGAGGGATCAACTCAAAAGCAGGTTGACGGTTTAAAAAATATAGTAAGTACTCTTGAAGGAATTATTGTTTCTTCAGAAAATCTTAATAATATATCAAGAAAACTTAATACAATTGTTATGGAATTTAAACTGTGAGAATTCTTTTAGTTACAATATTTTTCGCGATATTAATTTCACCATTATATTCGTCATATGACGAGCAGGATATTTTAATTAAGCTTTTAATGACCGAAATTAACGACAAGGACGAATTTGTTCCACCAAATAAAATACTGCGAGATGGTGATTTTCTAATATGCGAGGGAAATGGGAAAATAACCGACTGCAATAATGACGCTGTCGAGTTTATGAAAGCTGGAAATTATGATTCGGCAATTCTTAAACTTGAAGAAGGTCTGAAATTCGCTCCGCTGTTTTTCCCTTTCAGATACAATGTTGGACTAGCATATTCCAGAAAAATGGATTTTCAAAAAGCTTTTTTGCATTTTAATAAGGCTCGGCTTGTTGTACCTGAATATTATTTAACCTATATACAGATAGGTAAAACGTATGAATTAATGAATAAATTTAGTGACGCTCTAACAAATTATAAAACAGCATTGAAGATATATCCTGATTATCTGAATTCTCTTGTTTTGATCGGCAATATATATTTTAAACAGAAACAAAAAGAAATATCCAGTCAGTATTATGATCAGGCATTAGTTATTGATCCGTATTTTCCCAATGCGATTACAGGTAAAGTGAGGATTTTATTTGATAAGGAAAAGTATTATCAGGCGTATATGCTCATAAAGACAATAGATATTGAAAGAGATAATACCTACGATAAAAGTTATCACTATTATTATGCTGAATGTGCTTATAAACTTTTAAAGTATAGTGAAGCATACACGCAATATGGATTATTATTAAAGTACAGGCATGATCCTTTTTTTCTTACATCATCAATAAAAGTTATTGAACATAAATATAATCTTTCAAAACGGTTTGCGGAAGAATTGAATGAAATTCAGGAATAAATAGAATTATAACACAGGCGGAAGTATATGAAGAAAAATAATTTAAAAGTTAAAACAAAATTAATGATAAATGTTGGAATATTGTTGATTCTCTTATTATTAATAGCTGTATCAAGCTATGTTGGAATTAATAGAATTAATCAGTTTATGACGTTAAGCGACGTTAACCATAATTTAATGATAATGCTTAAATCCAGAGAAATTAATCACCTAGACTGGATTAATACTGTATTGAAGAGTGTTTCAAATGATACCATTGCGACAGT
>CAYLTM010000075.1:12386-17707 GCA_964386495.1 uncultured Leptospirales bacterium | reverse complement strand
TTGACCATATTATTAAAACCCTGGGTGTTTATTCACTCAGGGTTTTTTGCGTCTTTTTACTTTTTAAATTGTATGTGATTTTGTTATTGCGTTTAGTTTTCGATTTTTTTTATTTAACATAACTATAAAAAAAGTGTAAAAAGTGGTTTAATAATTAAATTTAATAGGATGGTGGAAATGAAACTAAAATTACGAATAATTCTTTTTAGAATTTTAATGTTTATGTTTATATTGATTTTTCCTTTAGGATGCTCTAAATATTTTACAAATTCCCACTCTATCGGGGTTTCATTGCCATTGTCGGGAACTAAGGCTGAATCTGGTCAACTCATTTTAAATGCATTGATACAATATTCGGAAACTATTAATGATAATGGCGGAATAAATGGCAGGAAAATTGAGCTCGTTGTGCGTGATGATAAAAATGATCCAAAAGAATCTAAAAGAATCTAAAAGAATTTCAGAGGAATTTGCCTCTAATAGTGATATTTTAGCGGTTATTGGTCATTATGACGATTCTGTCGCTATGTCGGCACTTCCGGCATATGATAAAGCAGGTCTTACTATATATTCTCCTTCAGTCGGCGGATCGGAGTTTACTGCCGATAGTAAATGGGCTTTTTCCGGAACATACACTATCAATACTCAAATGAAATATTTAGCTGCATATATGAACCTTATTAAGCAAACAAAAAATGTTTTGGTGATTCAAGGTTTAAGTTCATTTGGAAAAAATGCTGTTGATGCTTTTATATCTGAAGCTGAAAAGTCTGGTATGTCTGTTAGATTAATCACTGATTTTGATGATAAGAAATCTGAAGGTTTCTCGGATGATTTTTATGTTAAAGCTCTTGAATCGAATTCATCAGGTAATAAAGACGTTTATTATGATTCTATTGTAATTCTTTCACATTCGCAAAACGCTGATAAACTTATTAAACAGATTCGAGACAGTGGTTATTCTGGAATTATTTTCGGAGCGGATAGATTGGCTACTGGTATGATTGAAAAATTGCGTACTATCGCACCAAAAAATGATCCGTCCAAGTATACCGCTAATCTCCTAATTGCTTTCCCATTTTTATTTACATTTGCTTCTAAAACAGCATTGGAGTTTGAAGCGGAATTTAAAAATAGATACGGAAAAGAACCTAGTATTTGGGGAGCATTCGCGGCTGATGGTTTGGAACTTATTGTTTCCGGAATAAGGAATAAAGGAGCGGATAGAGCGGGTATACGTGATTACATTGAATCGATAAACTCCAGTGAAAACGCACTTTCTGGCTGTTGCGGGAAAGTCTGTTTGGATACCCCTGGACATTCGGTAAACCGGCAATTGATAATCAGCAGAATTTCTAGTAGCGGATCATTTAAACCGGCATACCAGCAAATAAAGGCTGTTAAGGATAAATATAATTTACGTTTATTAAAGGAAAAAATTAGCAGCGGTGAAATTTTGATTTCCAATGATTCACCATATTTTTCAATTAAAACAGTTTATGTCGGCGTTGATTTTGAGAAAATTGATAACGTTGATATTAAAGGTCAAAACTTTACTGTATCAATGTATCTTTGGTTCAGATGGATGGGCGATATGGACATTGATAACATTGTTTTTAAAAATGGTACATTAGGTGGTGATAATGTCAAAGAGCCTCTTCGTTCTAAAGTAATTGAAGGAGATTCTGAAGCTGAGAACTGGTCGTCTTTTTTGGTTAAGCAAACTTTTACTTATCCTTATGATTTACACCAGTTCCCTTTCGACATACAGTCATTACCGATAATAATTGGTCATAAAAATAAAAATGAAAATAAATTGATGCTTGTAATAGATAGAGAAAAGCTAAATGATGTTCCTTTAAAAGAAATATATCCGCAGGAATGGGATTATATGCGAAGACAAGATTTATCAGGAACTTATACTATTAATTCCACATTTGGTAATCCGTCATATAAAACTGGTGAAATTCAGGCTGATTTTTCAATGTATCAGATTAATATTGTTTTGAGAAGAATTATTTCTCCATATATTACAAGTTTTTTTGTGCCGATGTTTTTAATAATACTTATAGCTTTTCTTGTGTCTCTTTTTCCTCTTACTCAAATAGATGCTCGTCTCGCGCTTGTTATGACCGCTCTTTTATCAGTTATTGTCTTTCAAATGGCAATGTCTGCCAGTTTACCAAGTGTTGGTTATTCAATGAAAACTGACTGGTATTTTTTCATATCATACATTCTTCTTTTTACTCTGGTATTTAAAACACTAATTATTAATCGTATTTTTGATGAGGGTAATGGTAATGAAAAATTTGCTAAAAAATGTGAAAAAATATTTACTATTGCCTTTATTCCTGTCTCGATAATATTTTATTTGCTTATTACATAAAGTGCGATTATGTAACTTTATTCAGGATGTCGATTCATCCAAACTTTGTAAATCGACATCCTGGAATTGCGAAATAAATGATTTTGACCAAAGCATGCATACTGAACATTGAGGATGCATGCTTTTTCTGTTCGCAGATGGATAATCTTACAAATGAAATTATATACATGAGCCTAATATCATCAATTCTGTAATTGCTCATTCTTTAGTGGTCTTTCGTATAGTTGAATTATAATTATTTTTTACTATTGAACATATCTATTACCAGTAATTTATGTGCAGTTACACAATGCAAAGTTTAAAATTGGGTGTGAATTAAATTTCGGGCATAAAAGTTCAATGTTTAGACAGTATTTTAAAACAAATCTTTTTTACCCCCTAAATCCCCCAATGGGGGACTTTAAAGATTATATCTAATAATATATTCTTATAGTATTTATATACTCTAAGAGAAATGTTACAATAAATATTTTTCATAAAAGTCTTAAGCCCCCTTCGGGGGTTGGGGGCGTATTGAATATAATGAACATACCCGAAATAAAATTCTCACCCTTAAAATTGAAAATAATTATTGACTATAAAAAGGTAGTAAAAATGCATATATTTATTGATGGTTTATCATTCGATTTATATAACTAATCAATGCAGTAAATTGGCCACAGTGATCTATCGTGATGTAGATTTATACATTACATTGAAAAATTTTGAGTATTGCATATAAGGAGTAATTATGCCAAAAAAAGTTGTATTAGCATATTCTGGTGGTTTAGATACCTCAGTAATTTTGAAATGGTTAATCGAAACATACAATTGTGAGGTTATTTGTTTTGCAGCTAATGTCGGTCAGGAAGAGGAATTAGATGGTCTAGAAGAGAAGGCGAAAAAAACCGGCGCCTCGAAATGTTACATTGAAAATTTAGAAGAAGAATTCGCAAAAGATTATGTGTTCCGTGCCATTAAAGCAAACGCTATATATGAAGACAGATATCTTCTTGGTACATCTTTAGCTAGACCTGTAATCGCTAAAAAACAGATTGAAATTGCCTTGAGAGAGGGGGCTGATGCTGTTTGTCATGGAGCCACAGGCAAAGGTAATGATCAGGTTCGTTTCGAATTGGCTTTTAAAGCGCTTGCACCGCAGATTGAAATTATCGCGCCATGGAGAACATGGGATCTGCATTCAAGATCTTTACTTTTTGATTATGCTGAAAAGCGGGAAATTCCGGTTCCAGTAACTAAAGACAAGCCTTATAGTATGGACAGAAATCTTTTGCATATTTCTTACGAGGGTGGAATTCTGGAAAATCCTAATAGGGAGCCTGATGATTCTATGTTTATTCTGACAAAATCCCCGAAAGATGCTCCAGATAGTCCGACATACGTTGAGATTACCTTTGATAAAGGAGAGGCTGTTGCTCTGAATGGTAATCATTTATCACCTGCGAATCTTATGAAGCAATTAAATAAAATTGCTGGCGAAAATGGTGTTGGAAGAGTTGACCTGGTCGAAAATCGTCTTGTTGGTATTAAATCCCGTGGTGTTTATGAAACGCCCGCTGGAACGGTTCTGCATCTTGCCCATCGTGAGCTCGAAGCTCTTTGTTTAGACAGAGATACTCAGCACTTAAAAGACAATCTTGCTAATGAATATGCCACACTCGCTTATAATGGGCAGTGGTTCTGTACAAAACGTAGAGCCTTGGACGCTTTTATAGACGTGACTCAGAATTTTGTCAATGGTGTTGTTAGAGTTAAGCTTTATAAAGGGAATTGTATCATAGTCGGCAGAAAATCAGATGATTCTCTGTATAATGAAAGTATTGCTTCCTTCGAAAAGAGTGAGTTATATAATCAGGCTGATGCGACAGGTTTTATAAATCTTTTTGGTCTTCAGACAAAAGTTGAGGCAATGAAAAGAAAGACTTCTTATTGATTCTGTTTGTATTATTCAGGCTGTCGATTAATGATCGACAGCCTGATTTAAACAATTGAGTACTTGTTTATAATAAATGATGAAAATCAATTGGGATTATTCGTAAAAAATGACAAGGTAATATTTTGGGAGTTGTTATGATGTATCAAAATTTGTATCAGTGTTGCGAGACTGTTTGCAATGAATATCAAGATAGGATACTGTTTATATATGACGGCAGGAAATATTCTTATAAAGATGTTTATAAAAGTATAACAGCTCGTAGTGCCGATCTTACAATGAGAGGGATAACTAAAGGGGATGTCGTCGGTCTTATTTCAGGTAATGGTCCTGAATGGTGTATAACTTATATTGCTATTGTCGCAATTGGTGCTATAGTTGTACCGATGGATACTGGTCTTCAGAAGGAAAAATATTCATGGATGTTGTCCTATATAGGAGCAAAGGCTGTTTATCTTTCAAAAGATTTTAGTGATATTTCTACAAACGTTGAAAAACTTGATATCGATTTTTTAGATACTAATGATTCATCGTCTTTTATGCCTGCAGATGTTAAATTGGAAGATACTTGTTCATATTTATTTACTTCCGGCACTACCGGTGATCCAAAAATTGTTACGCTTACACATCATAATATTATGCATATCGCGATTACCTGTACCGAACTTGAAGAGTATACACCAGATGATGTCACTCTTGCAATTTTGCCTTTATTTCATGTTTACGCTCTTGAAGCTGTTTTTCTGGCACCGCTGGTTAGCGGAAGTTCTATTGTTTTTCAACCGTCTTTGAAAGGTCCGGATATTATTAAAAGCTTATCTGAAAACCCCATCACTATATTTCCCGCGGCACCTCAGATGTGGCATTTATTCTTTGAGAGTATTGTTAAGAAAATTAAAGCACAATCTATGTTTAAGTATAGATTTTTTATGTTTCTTCTGGATTATGCTCCTGTACTAAAGGCTTTAGGTATGGGATTATTATTAAAAAAAGTTTTTCGTC
>CAYLTM010000075.1:11731-12369 GCA_964386495.1 uncultured Leptospirales bacterium | reverse complement strand
TGAAAGATCTATCCCTGCTGTTGAAGAAATTCAAGATTTAGTGGAAGAAATTTTAATTAAGAATGGCCATGCTAAAACAGCTAAAGCCTACATTCTTTATCGTGAGCAGCGTGAACGTAAACGTGATGCCAAGTCGATGTACGTGGAAATTAAAAATGCTGTCGATGGTGTCGGCGAAATCTGGCTAAAAGGTGAAGCGGTCATGACTGGATACTTCCGTAATGACACAGCGAATAATGCAGTTTTCGATGATGAGCGGTTTTTTAATAGCGGTGATTTAGGCAGACTTGATAAAAATGGAGCGATATATATTACCGGTCGATCCAAAAATGTCATAGTTCTTGATTCCGGAAAGAATGTGTATCCTGAAGAAGTTGAATCCTATTATGGTAAAAGTTCATTGATTGAGGAAATTGCTGTAGTCGGCAGACAGATCGAAGGTTCAGAAAATGTTTTTGCAGTGATTGTTCCTTTCTCTAAAAACAAAGACAGTTTTACTGAAATACAAAAAGAAATTACTGAAATCGAGAAATCGGTTCCTTCATATAAAAGAATTCAGCATTTTGCGTTGTCATTTGACCCGCTTCCGAAAAATTCTACGAGAAAGGTTCTTATTTCTGAAATTAAAAAACAACTCG
>CAYLTM010000075.1:6065-11721 GCA_964386495.1 uncultured Leptospirales bacterium | reverse complement strand
GGAGTTTTTCAAACATCTCTAAATAATCAAGACGTTTTGCGTAAAGAGATTATTCCGACAACAATAAAAGAAGAAGCTATCGTTGATCTTTTGAAAAATAGGTTTAACCGCGATCAGTTATTCCGTTTAGATACTTTAAGGGATTATGGTATTGATTCTCTCGGTCTAATCGATTTAATTGTTTTTTTCGAGGAGTCTCTTGGAATTAATATTGATATTCATATTGCCGCAACGGCTCAGACCCTCGAAGAATTTATTAAATATATAGCCGGCATAGAAAAGAAAATCGGATCATCAATAGAAGATAAAATTTTCAAAAGTGAAATTATTACTAAGATGCCCAAGTTTTTTCCTTTAACTCATCATATTACTCTGTTATTTTTTAAATTTTTGTCGAAATTATTTTGGAAAGTTGAAGTTGTTAATGCGAAATTTTTCGAAAATGATAATTGTATAATAGCTTCTAATCATCAGTCGTATCTTGATATTGTCTGGATAGCTACGTCAGTACCGGTTTCCAGAAGAAGGTATCTATATGCGATTGGTAAAAAAAGACTGACCTTTTTAAAATACATATTTCCAATGCTTCCGGCAATATTTATTGATGATAAAAACACTTTGTCGTCATTGAAAGCGTCTTCTGATATTTTACGAGCAGGAAAATCATTAATAATCTTTCCGGAAGGCACGCGTACTATTAATGGTTCTATTGCTGATTTTAAAAATGGTGCCGCATATTTGGCGAAAAATCTTAACAAAAAAATAATTCCTGTAACGATTTCCGGTGGTTTTGAAATATTTCCAAAGAATCGAATTTTTCCGAAAATATTTTCAGGATTGAAGGGGCGTGTAGTTATTGGGCAACCTGTAGATCCGGCAGATTTCTGTTCGGTCGATGAATTAAATTTAGAAATTATGCGTGTTATAAAGTCTAACGCTACAATTTGATGAAACAGCCGTAGAGATGTAATGCATTACGTCTTTACGGCTGATAATTATTTTGCAATTATTCAAATCTGATTTTTACTGAACCGTAATGTTTGTCCTCGAAACCCTCTGCGGTTGATATATTCTGTATCGGCTTCATGGAAGATTCCAGTTCTCTTCTTGAAAGATTCTGATAAGTAGTGCGACGCATAAAAGTATCGACAGACACACCTGATGCGAATCGTGCGGTTCCGCCGGTCGGCAGAATATGATTAGTACCTGAATAATAATCACCAGCGGCAACTGGCGAGTATTTACCAAGAAATAAAGAACCTACATTTTTAATTTTATCCAAATATTTGTCAGGATTTTCTGCGGTTATTTCCAGATGCTCGGGGGCGTAGCAGTTGGAGAAATCGATTGCCTCATCTATACTGTCTGCAATTAATATTGAGCAGTTGTTTTCCACGGACTTTTCCTTGATACCGAAGCGACCGATTTTCAGCGAAAGATCTTTTTGTATTTCTTTGCTGACCAATTCGGCCGATTCGGCTGATATCGTAATCAGCACGATAGCCGCGTATTCATCGTGCTCAGATTGAGATAATAAGTCATATGCGAGCCACTTCGGATCTGTCGAACCATCGTCGATAATCATCACATCGCTGGGACCCGCGAGAGAGTCTATCTGTACAGCACCAATGCTGAATAGATAACTTTTTGCGGCAGTTACATATATGTTTCCTGGACCGATGATTATATCCGATTTTTTTATAGTTTCTGTTCCAAGAGCTGCGGCAGAAATACCATGAGCTCCGCCTGCTTTAATAATGGTGTTTATTTTTAATATATAGCATATTGCGCATATCGCGTCGTTTAATTTTGCGTCATTTCGACATGGTGTTATTAATGTTATATTTTTAACACCGGCGATTTGAGCTGGAATAACACCCATCATGACTGATGATGGGTATGCGGCTTTTCCGCCAGGTACGTAGATTCCAGCATTATCTATAGGATGATAAAACGTTCCGAGCACACTGCCGTTACCGCGTTTGATTTCATATCCTTCCCTTTTCTGTAGTGAATGAAATTCTCTGATATTCGATATCGATTTTTCAAAAGATTTAATTAATTCCTGCGAAGTATTTGTATATCCCGAAAATATTTCTTCATGGGTAGCTGTAATATTGGATAACTCAGCATTATCGAATTTTTTAGCATAGCGTTTCACCGCGATATCTCCATTGCTGCGGACATCATTTATTATCGGCACCACATTGTTAATCATCACATCTATAAAATTTTCACCAAACCTGTTGAAAAGTTTGGATTTTTCGGTAGCGGTAAGAGTTTTAATGTTTTTAATTATCATAAGTAAACCTTTAGTAATTTATTGTTTTGAGAATCACTTAATTTTTTTTATTAAAATTGCGGTGAGGTCATCACTGAATTTTTCTTTTCCTGAAAATTTTATAAGATCATTTATTAAATAATCGAGAATTTCCTGAGAACTGTTTTTCGGAGACCTTGTTATTGAATCGATGATATTATTTATACCATATTCGATCTTATCTGTATTTGTTGTCTCGCTGATACAATCCGAGTATGCAAAAAGGTAATCACCAATATTCATCGAAATCTCCGCTGTATTGTACTTACCCTGGAGATCGCGTATTCCAAGCAGGCGGTCTTTTCCATCTTTATATAAAGCTGTTCCTATTACCGGTAGAGCGGTTTTGGAATTTTCTGACCATAGTATTATTTCTGGATGTCCAGCATTCACGTACTGAACAATATTTTCATCAAACCGAAGAAATATTCCTGTAAGGTAATTGTCCGAATCACCAATTTCCTGAACAAGTTCACCATTAGCTTTTTCAATAATTTCGCCCAATTTAGCGATTCCCATTGATTGAAAAGCCCTGAAGAATACTGACTTAGCGATCATGGCAATCAGCCCGGATGAAATTCCATGACCGGAAACGTCCATCAGCGCGACACCGAGCAGCTTATTATTAATTGTATAAAAATCATAAATATCACCGGAGACTTCTGAATGCGGTTTGAATATATACGATATTTCCCATTCATCAGACGATGGAGCTTTAGCTGGAAAAAAGCTTCGTTGAACGTTTGCAGCCATTTTCATGTCTTTACTCATAATTGTGTGAGCTTGTTCAAGTTCATTATTAGCATATGTTAAATGATCGTTAGTCGCTTCCAATTCCTGAAAAGCCGCTTCAAGCTCATCATTTTTATTGCTCAATTCAATTGTTCTTTCTTCAACTTTTTTCTCTAGTGTTTTGGAGTACTCATCAAGTTGTTTCGCGATAAATGAATTGCGCCATGATAATACCGCCCCGATTGATAGTATAAAAGCGGGGAATCCTATATAGTTATAATAGAAATCATTATAGAGTAATCCTGAAATAATAAGACCATCGGTTACCATCGTTATAAGAAATATGAAATATCCAATGGCGATTACTATCGCTTCACGGTTTTTATGACAAAGCGCTCTGATTATAAGCACCGCGTAAACTATACTAAGAAAACCACTGAAAACTGAATAGAACGAAAATCTCCAGCCGGTTATTGGATCGTCAGGAGTGGCACTTATACAAACACTCGCGACAATTATTACCGTTACCAGTAATGCATACCTTAAAAACGTGAATTTTTCTTTTAAAAGTTCCTCAAGAAAAAAATACGCCGCATACCCGAGAATACTCAGCAATGCATAATAAAGATTATCACGTAAATTATATGATATGAACGAATAGTGCGGCAGAAAATAATGGGTTGATGTGATTGCCCATAGAATCGCTAATATCAGAAAATGCAGGTACATTTTTGTTGTTCTATAAAACACATACTGGAAACCAAGAATTATTCCGAAAAGAAGCATGAATACACTGATGCCGAATGGTATATATTCAGCCATCATTTTCCGGTAAAATGTAATTTTTTTCGCAGTTGATATTTCGGATATATACTGTTTACCGTTAATCATTGTATAGTAATTGCTATACACTCTAATCGCAATAATGTTTTCCGAGCCATAATTTATAATTTTATTGGGGATTACGTAGTATTTATAGAAATTCCATTCTGAGGCGAAATCCGGCGGCTCTTTTCCTGTCGAACCAATTTCATAACCGTTAAAATAAGTTTTTTCAGAATCCCAGAATTTACCTGATACAAAAGCCAAGAGCGATTGTTCGAGATTTTCATTGATTATAACTTTTTTTCTAATCCAGTAGGTTTTTTTACCTTTCTCCTTTAGTAATTTTCCCGGCAGTGAAACTTGTTTCCAGGTGCTGTCATCATAGTTTAAATCTTTATGATTTTCATCGTCAGTAAATGTTAATCGCCAGTCATTAGATATGTCAATTGTATCTGGACTGTTATTGCCGGTTAGAGAGCTTTCACATCCGCTGAGTAAAACCATTATTGCCGGAATAATCATCAGTAATGTTAAAAGCTTTTTCATGATTAAATTCTCCTCGCCGCGATTTTAGTCTGTTCATTGCTTATTTTATGAGTAAATGTTGATTAATTCTCTTATGCATTAATCGACAATATGAAAATATTTATTTCAATATTATTTGTTTTTTTATATGTCGGTATTACTTAATTGTCAACTTTTTTATTTATTCAGTCTGTAGATTGTTATTTCGTCAGAATTTTTACTTGACATTATTAATAATCTAAATTATGATTCAGAAAATGTATTTAAAATACATAGTTGCATGTTTTAATTTAATCTATATGAGATTCACATTATTATAGAATAATTGATAATGTAAATAAAACAAAGAAGAGGATGCGTCATGAAACAAAAGATATTATTTCTAGCGGTGTTTCTATTATTTTCGGTTGATGCTTATTCGGCGATTAAAGTTAAGTTTTTTCTAGGTGAAGTTGAGTATATGCCTAAAACAGACACAGCATGGAAAAAAGTTACTATGGGGCAAAAAATCCAGGTAGGGGATTCTATTAGAACTGGTGCCAAAGCCTATATAGAATTGGATCTTGATAATAACTATATTAAAATTAATGAAAACACCAAGATTAAAATATCTGAAAATGTTGGCGAGAGTAAGACAGCTAATTCTGTTATGGTGCAGTATGGTAATGTTCTCTCGAAAATTGAAAAGATTAAAAAAGATGATAAGGGCTTTGAAATCCGGACTGCTTCTTCGATTGCGGGCGTTAGAGGTACTGAATTTACAGTACTTGCGGGTCATGATGGAACAACTGTTGTACAGGTTGTTGAAGGTACAGTGGCTTTTACCGGTGATAAGAAGCAAATTTCTGTTTCCGCAAATCAGGAATCGACAGTGCCTTTGGGAGGTGATCCATCACCGGTTAAAGTAATTGAAAAACGTCAATGGAATGAGTGGCTTGCTGAATCAGAAAAAAAGATAAAGGGTAACGAAGAGAATCTTCTTGAAAATTGTCTGGATAAAATGAAAAAGCTGGATAGTGAAATTGCGGTTCTTGAATCGGTTATAGATAAGTCGAGAAAAGAGCAAAAAGAGTATGATGAGAAAATGCAGGAAGCAATTAATAATAAAGATAAAGATAAAGCTAAGGAATTCGCTGAACTTTCGTATAAATCAGGAAGAACAGCAAATTCTAATAAGGCAAAAGCATATTATCAGTCTGATAGAATGAGCATTGTTAAGGGTTTAGCTGATAAGATTTATTTTAAAACAGGTTT
>CAYLTM010000075.1:2587-6055 GCA_964386495.1 uncultured Leptospirales bacterium | reverse complement strand
AAGTATATGCTTGAAATTAAAAAAAGCAAAGAAAAAAAATAATCGGAATTTTTAATGAAAATAACCGCGTTGTCAGTAACATCAGTTACAAATTTTATTCTTGCGGCTGAAGGCTTTTTTCTTGCAGGTATGCTTGCCGGCAAGGGGTTTAATCCCGCGTCGGCAAAACAATCATGGACTGTAGGTTTTTTCCTTTTAGCGTTAAGTGCTTTTCTCGGAGGAGTCGATCATGGTTTTTTTGAACCGTTTGGAAATAGCCGACCAAGAGTAATTCTTCAGCGGGCGACATGGATTTGTATTAATGTTCTTACATTTTTCATAGAGGTTACAATTGTACGTCAATATGTTCCGTCAGAATATCAGTTATATATAATTGGTGCTATAAGTTTCCAGCTATGTCTTATTTCGGCAGTATCAATTCTTAAAAGCCGTTTTTTATATACATTATTGAATTACGCGTTTCCGATGATACTTTTCCTTGTTTTGAATATTGTCAGTTTAAAGGAATCGCTGAACATGATCGATCTGATAACTGGTTTAATACTGGCATTTATCGCGTCCGCGGTTCAGGTGTCCAAAGTGAAAAAGTTTTCACCTCTCGATAATAATGGTTTGTATCATATAATTATGATGTTCAGTTTAATCTTTTTGTATTACGGGACTTTCGCACTTAATTAGTTTTTAGTGAAGTAATCACCATGAACTGATTTATTCTTGAGTATTGTATGGCTGCGAAAAATTATGATGAGGGTATATATGCGTATAATAGTAGCTCTTGTAATATTGCTGATTTCTTTAACAGTTAACGCTCAGAGTATTGGCGGGAATTCCTTTAATAAACCGATAATCGCCGTTTCCGCACAGGGAAAAGCGGAAATATCTGAAAAGGTTACATATCAAGTGCTGATTTATGCGGACTCTTATTCAATTGACGAAAGCGGCGCGAAGATGGAAGCTGAAAAAATTAAGAAGAGTATATTGGCATATGTTAAAACAACAGGCGGTAAAGATACTGATGTCATAATATCCTTCTATAATATATTGAAGCCAAATGAAAATGATAAATTTTTCCGCGTGCAGCAGGATATTGCGATAAACATCAGCAACCAAAAAGAGAGTGATATCCGTGATGGGCTAAACAATATTACTGGTGTTCAGATAGCTTCTGTAATTCCTGTTTTCGATGACATATCGCAATTTAATAACGAGATAATATCCGCACGAAACGACGCTGTTAAAAACGCAAAATTTGAGGCTAATGGTATCGCCGCATCGATGAAGGTTAAACTAGGTGATCCGGTTTTTATTTCCGAAGTAATTTATCCGCCAAACGCTAACACCCCAAAAAAAGAAGTTATCGTTCAGATAATGATTTATTATGAATTTTCTAAATGATTTTTATTATCAGGCTGTCGAATTATCTTTAACAGCCTGAATTACCACACTCTAAAATAAAACTAAATAAATTGCAGGTGTTCCAATGAAAAAGTATTTACTGACATTTTTATTAATTGTATTAGTGTTTCCGGTAGTTGCCGTATCGTTTGAATCAAATTCAGGTATGCTGACTATTAGAACTCAAAGAGTTCAGCACTACAGAAATACTACCAAGTTTACCGAGCCAGTATTGAATGCGGCTCTTACCGTTCCTCGCGAATATTTTGTTCCTGAGAATAAACAGTCACTGACTTATGACGAGCATCCAATACCAATTGGTTATGGACAGACTATTACCAATATGTGGTTTGTTTGCCACATGACAAATCTTCTTGAGCTACAGTCTAACGACAAGGTACTGGAAATAGGTTCAGGTTCAGGTTATCAGGCATCGATATTGTATCAAATTACTAAGTCGGTATATAGTATAGAAATTGTCGCACCGCTTGCTGAGCAGGCGCAGAAAAGATGGTCGGATTTAGGATACAAGGGAATTAAAGGTAAAGCCGCCGACGGATATTTTGGTTGGGAAGAAAACGCGCCGTTTGATAAAATAATTGTGACATGTGCGGCGGATCATATCCCTGTATATCTGCTTCGTCAGCTGAAGAATAACGGCATAATGGTTATCCCTGTAGGGAACCCTTTTGACAGACAGACATTACTGGTGATTAAAAAAGATGCTGAAGGAAAGATTTCCACAAAAAGACTTAATTCCTGTAAATTTGTACCTTTCACCGGTAAAATGCTCGAAAAATTCGAAAAGAAGAACTAAATGAAAAAAATAAACTGCTCGATATTTTTTATTTCAATGTCTATACTTTCTATGCAAGTCGCACTTATAAGATATTTCAGTATCATAAACAGTGCGGAATTTGTATCGATGATGATCAGCATCGCTCTACTGGGTTTCGGGTTTTCCGGAACGCTGATAACTTTGCTGAAAAACCGGATTACCGGCAGCATCGATAAATATTTATACGCATCGAATGTGTTATTCGCTATATCGATATCGTATTGTTTTCTGCTGTCGTCAAAGGTTCCGTTTGTTCCTCAGAGTATTCATCAGGATATGACTCAGGTACTCTACATTGGTGTTTATTATATTTTGTATTTCATTGTATTTCGGCAGTCATAAATTTATCGTTTATGAAAACCGAAAATATCGGACGGTTATACTTTTTCAACATGACAGGGTCGGGTGTAGGCGCGCTAATAATAATAGTTCTCATGTTTGTTTTACAGCCTCAATACATAATAATCCCCTCTATACTTTTCGCGCTAGGTGCGCTGTTTTTTCATAATACTGATAAAACCTCGTTGAAAAAACGATATGCTGTAAATATCGCGGTCATAATAATATCGCTTCTGCCTTTTCTTAGCGGTAAAGAAATATCCTATTCTGAATACAAAGACATTTCCTATGCGTTGAAATTTCCTGACGCGGAAATAATCGAAACAATCCCTTCTCCATACGGACTCATACAGGTTATGAGAAGCTCGCAGTTTCATTTCGCTCCTGGACTGTCGCTGTCGTCGTATGATGTCGAGACTCCGACACAGGATGGTCTATTTCTGGACGGCTATTCATCGTCAGGAATGGTATCTGTTTTAAAAGACAACGAAAAATCTTTTGTTAATTTTATACCGTTTTCCCTGCCGTTTTGCTTAAACAATTCGCCGAAAGTTCTGATTATAGGTTCCGGCGGAGGAAACCCGATATTGTATTCTGACTTACTCGGATCAGAAACGATAACGGCTGTTGAACCGAATTATCCGCTTGTAAAACTTCTTACAGGAAAATATAATACTTTTTTGAAACCTTTACTCGATTCCGGAAAATTAAAACTGACAGTATCTGACGGCAGATCGTACTGCAAGGGCGACAGAAATAAATACGATATAGTCACGATACCGGCAATGCTGTCTTCAGGGATGTCATTTTCCTCCGGTGCGGGCAATGGCGAAAATTATATTTTTACGACTGAAGCCTTAGATGATTATTGCAGTCATTTATCAGAAAACGGTATT
>CAYLTM010000075.1:0-2577 GCA_964386495.1 uncultured Leptospirales bacterium | reverse complement strand
AACGATGTATAAATCACAATCAAAATAAATGAGAATATCAATTACTATTTCTAATATTTCTACAAATATTAAATCACCGCCTAGAACTTCGTTAAAATTGACAGCTATGTCGTTCGCTTATTTGAAGAATAAGCATAAAGATGATTATGCAAACCGCATCATTGTTTTGCGCGGTTTGGACTGGTTATCGATTATGATAAAGAACAGCCCGTTTACAGCTGATGATATTGCCGCAGTAAAAAAGAAAAATGCTGATCTGTCAGCGGACTTCTCATATTATCCGGGTATAACGCCTGAAGAAATTAATATTAATAATTATATTGATGATGAACTCTATTATAAACTTGCAGTGTCATTTCTTGAAGGTTCAGAAAATGATTTTATCAATGGGTATTGTTTTAATATAACTCCGCCTGTTGACAACCGGCCGTTTTTTAATCATAGCATTAACGCTGTAACGATATCAAAATTATTGAGTAAAGATAATGAACTGGAAAATATTCCATATTCAGAGTGGGGTTATTTTGTTTCGTGGGGAACTTTTCTACAGGGGCTGTTTTTTAGTTTGTTAATCATTTCATTGCCGGTATTTTTTCTTCGTAAAGACTTTGCAAAACAGAATAATAAATTTAAAGTCATCGCGTATTTTTCCGCGCTTGGTTTAGGTTTTATGTTCATTGAAATAGCGGTTATTCAGAAATTGCTTTTGTTAATCGGAAATCCCGCGTTCAGTTCAGCGATAGTTATTTCATCATTACTGCTGTTTTCCGGGGTAGGGGCATATTATTCAGAGAGAATCAGCAGTTCGCCAAGAAAGACTCTCGCGATAGCTGTTGTTTCAATAATCGCGGTATTGTCGCTGCATTATTTCGTTTTTGCGAAATTACTCGACATGGTTCTTGTATTTTCGCAATTTATCAGAATCATTATATCCGTGATTCTTATCGCGCCATTGGGTTTTTTCATGGGGATTCCTTTTCCATCGGGACTAAAAGCTGTCAGCGGAAACGGGAACCTTTTTCCTTGGGCACTTGCCATCAACGGATCGGTATCAGTATTCGCCGCCGTGCTGACAAATTTAATATCCATGCATTTTGGTTTTTCGGCAGTGTTTATTTTATCAGGTTTATTATATCTTTCGACAATATTATCATTTCCTGAAGAGTGACTTTTATATCAAAACCGGTGATTCGATACATCCGCACCCCTCGATACATTTTTCGACAAAAGATTTTTCAGGGAACTAGGTTTTTTTCGAAAAATGTATCGAAACGAAGCGGATTCACTTTGACAAGATCAGTGCAGGTATTTCACCCGAAAAATTTCTCTCTCGCAATTTATATGGAGAAAATAATATTAATTAAGTTGACAGTAAATATTGCTATTAATAAAGTCTAAGAAGATTATTAATTTATACAGTTGTGGAGGGGTGATATGTCTTACAAAGCTGAGAAGCTTCCTTTTTGGAAATTAGTTATGTTCGCTATGGGGCAATTTGGATGGTCGCTGGCCGCGTTTGCACCGTCGAATTTGTTGACGTTTTTTTATCTTTCACCGGAAACGGCGGAAGGAGCAATGTTTCCAACTTACATTTTTACCGGTTCTGTTGTGTTTGGATTGACTGTTATCGGTCTAATAAATTTTGGTGGAAGATTTTTTGACGCAATAACAGATCCAATCATTGCGAATATGTCGGATACGAATAAATCGAAATTCGGAAAACGCAGAATATTTTTAGCAATATCGTGTTTTCCAGTAGCTTTATTTGCATTTTTGATGTTTTTTCCTTTAATCAAATCTGAAAGCGGTTTGAATGTTTTGTGGCTGATTATGGGAATTCTTGTTTATTATCTTGCGATAACAATGTATTGTACACCATACAATGCACTAATCTCAGAATTGGGACATACTCCTAATGAAAGATTGAATATCTCAACAGCGATTTCAATTACCTGGGCTCTGGGTTTTATTGTTGGTAATATGGTTTATGCACTAATACCTGCATTTAGAGGAGCTTTTGGAGTAGATTCTACAACAGCTTTGCAATTAACAGTAGGGTTGTTCGGAATAATATCCTTTGTGGCAATGACTCTACCGGTAGTGTTTATCAATGAATCGAAATATGCGGAAAATCATGTGTCAGATGAAAATGTTATTCAGGCATTAAAATCAGCGTTCTCCAATAAGAATTTTATCCGTTTCGCTGTTTCTGATTTAACCTACTGGCTATCGTTGACTTTCATCCAGATGGGTATTAGTTATTTCATTATAACTCTTTTAGGTTTGAGTGAATCAATGCCAACGACACTAATGACAGTATTATTTCTTTTAAGTTTTCTTTTCTATGTCCCAATCAATTTTATCGCGAAAAAATTCGGAAAAAAGAGAATATTAATGCTGGCTTTTGTCGTTCTTGGTTCTGTATTTGTAGTAACTACCCTTTTGGGATTATTACCGATACCAAAAATCGCACAAGGTTACTTAATTGTTGTGTTGGCAGCTCTGCCTCTTGCGATTTTCGGAATACTTCCGAATGCTATAGTTGCGGATATTGCTGATGCTGACGGTATCGAAAAC
>CAYLTM010000074.1:12489-17778 GCA_964386495.1 uncultured Leptospirales bacterium | reverse complement strand
TTCGGTATTAATTGGATTAAGTGTCCTGCCGGTCAAAGCACACTTCCTGTTCTGCTCTGAACCATTATTTATAGGATTACGAATCGCACCCTTAAGGGTACGGTTCAACAGATCAAGGTTAAGACATTGTTCTCACAAAAGTCTATATATGGATATTGCTACACTTCCTCAACCAAAGAGCCTGCAATGTTTCGCTTTGTTTCACTGAACGATATTCCAAGTAAAAATATTTTTTTCCCTGAATTTCTAAACGGCTCATAATATTTCTTTTCGTGAATCTGTTTCATCGCTTCTTTCGCGGCTTCTTCTTCGCCCATTTTGAATTCGCAGATGAACACTGTTTCGTTACTCTCGATTACCGCGTCTATTCTTCCAATATTTGTATGAACCTGCACCTGTGTTCTTACTCCCAATATTTTCAGAGCAATATAAATGTTAGACGAAAAAATCGCTTCAATAGCATGCTCTCTAATAAAATCGTCATAAGGAATTCCGGAAAACAAAATTTTAAACGCGTCTATAAATTGTTCAGGTTTGCCTTGGTCAACACTCTTCATTATTGTTATTGTTACACCGCCTAAATCACCCTGTGTTTTGTTAGTCCATATTTCTAAAAGATTGTTAAGAAAGGCATTTTCGACTTCGTTATTTGGAAAAGCAAGAGTGTATTCATCATATTGACGATCAATTTTTTTAATTGTTAAATAACCGGTCTGAAATAATAGAGATTCCAGATCCATATTTTCAAGTTCAAACTTGTCAAAGAAAACGGATGTCACAATTTTTGGGCTTATCTCCTGTGGTAGCGTTCCCTGATTCTTTAATGCTTTAACCAGAAATGTCGTAGTTCCTGTAGCAAACCAAAAATTTTCCAATTGTAATGCTTTAAAACAATTTTGTATTGAAAAAGGGTTAACAACAAAGTTCTTTCCATCCCAACTGTAGCCATCATACTTCTTTAAAAGCTTTTCAATAATTTCTTCCCTAGTTACTTCATGCTCTTTTTGTAAAGCTTCAATATAATCAGGAAAATACTTTTCTATTTCCGGTAAGGTATAACCAACAATTGTCGAACAACTTCCACGGAGAGTTAAATCTTCCAGATGATTCAGATCTGAAAAAATAGAAACTTTGCTGAATTTGGAAACTCCCGTAATAAACAAAAAACGAATCTGTGAATCTAAACCCTTTAAACATGAATACAGCGATTTTAACATATCCCTGTGTATTTTTGCTTGAGGAATATTATCTATATAATCTGAAATGGGTTTATCATATTCATCGACCAGTATAACAACAGGTGAATATTTTTCGGAAAGCAGTTTAATTAAATTTGCAAAATCTTCAGCATAATTATTTGAATTAAGAACAACATCGTAATCATCGGCAATTTCCTTTAAACGCCTTCGCAAACCTGTTTCAAGACCTGATACATTATATGACATACCGGAAAAGTCCAGTTTTATTATAGGGCTTTTACTCCATTCAATTTTGTCATATATCCATGTATCTTTGAATAGCTCCTTGTTTCCCAGAAATATTTCTTTCAGAGTGTTTACTAGAAGTGATTTCCCAAAACGGCGAGGGCGGGAAAGGAAATATGTTTTACCATCCTTTATTACATTATAAATTTGTTCAGTTTTATCAATATAAACACAATCATTTTTTCTAATTTCAGAAAATTCCTGTAATCCAATGCTTAATCGCTGCATAATGGTCTCCTTTGAAAATGAAAAAGGTCACTATTCTAAACAATATAATAGATTTTTCAATTAAGTCAAGAGAATTATTGTTATGGAGTTTAGTTAAACGGTGAATTCGGGGTTTAAGTGAAATAAAAAAAGTCTGAACCATTATTTATAGGATTACGAATCGCACCCTTAAGGGTACGGTTCAACAGATCAAGGTTAAGACATTGTTCTCACAAAAGTCTATATATGGATATTGCTACACTTCCTCAACCAAAGAGCCTGCAATGTTTCGCTTTGTTTCACTGAACGATATTCCAAGTAAAAATATTTTTTTCCCTGAATTTCTAAACGGCTCATAATATTTCTTTTCGTGAATCTGTTTCATCGCTTCTTTCGCGGCTTCTTCTTCGCCCATTTTGAATTCGCAGATGAACACTGTTTCGTTACTCTCGATTACCGCGTCTATTCTTCCAATATTTGTATGAACCTGCACCTGTGTTCTTACTCCCAATATTTTCAGAGCAATATAAATGTTAGACGAAAAAATCGCTTCAATAGCATGCTCTCTAATAAAATCGTCATAAGGAATTCCGGAAAACAAAATTTTAAACGCGTCTATAAATTGTTCAGGTTTGCCTTGGTCAACACTCTTCATTATTGTTATTGTTACACCGCCTAAATCACCCTGTGTTTTGTTAGTCCATATTTCTAAAAGATTGTTAAGAAAGGCATTTTCGACTTCGTTATTTGGAAAAGCAAGAGTGTATTCATCATATTGACGATCAATTTTTTTAATTGTTAAATAACCGGTCTGAAATAATAGAGATTCCAGATCCATATTTTCAAGTTCAAACTTGTCAAAGAAAACGGATGTCACAATTTTTGGGCTTATCTCCTGTGGTAGCGTTCCCTGATTCTTTAATGCTTTAACCAGAAATGTCGTAGTTCCTGTAGCAAACCAAAAATTTTCCAATTGTAATGCTTTAAAACAATTTTGTATTGAAAAAGGGTTAACAACAAAGTTCTTTCCATCCCAACTGTAGCCATCATACTTCTTTAAAAGCTTTTCAATAATTTCTTCCCTAGTTACTTCATGCTCTTTTTGTAAAGCTTCAATATAATCAGGAAAATACTTTTCTATTTCCGGTAAGGTATAACCAACAATTGTCGAACAACTTCCACGGAGAGTTAAATCTTCCAGATGATTCAGATCTGAAAAAATAGAAACTTTGCTGAATTTGGAAACTCCCGTAATAAACAAAAAACGAATCTGTGAATCTAAACCCTTTAAACATGAATACAGCGATTTTAACATATCCCTGTGTATTTTTGCTTGAGGAATATTATCTATATAATCTGAAATGGGTTTATCATATTCATCGACCAGTATAACAACAGGTGAATATTTTTCGGAAAGCAGTTTAATTAAATTTGCAAAATCTTCAGCATAATTATTTGAATTAAGAACAACATCGTAATCATCGGCAATTTCCTTTAAACGCCTTCGCAAACCTGTTTCAAGACCTGATACATTATATGACATACCGGAAAAGTCCAGTTTTATTATAGGGCTTTTACTCCATTCAATTTTGTCATATATCCATGTATCTTTGAATAGCTCCTTGTTTCCCAGAAATATTTCTTTCAGAGTGTTTACTAGAAGTGATTTCCCAAAACGGCGAGGGCGGGAAAGGAAATATGTTTTACCATCCTTTATTACATTATAAATTTGTTCAGTTTTATCAATATAAACACAATCATTTTTTCTAATTTCAGAAAATTCCTGTAATCCAATGCTTAATCGCTGCATAATGGTCTCCTTTGAAAATGAAAAAGGTCACTATTCTAAACAATATAATAGATTTTTCAATTAAGTCAAGAGAATTATTGTTATGGAGTTTAGTTAAACGGTGAATTAAATTTAGAGAATTTTTCACTTGACGGTAACCCAAGTTATTGTAATATAAGTTACTGTAACATGTGTTACGATAATACATGTTACAGTAATATGCTATAATGGAATAATACTGATATGGCACATATTTTTCAATTTTGGAGCTCATATCAGCCGGGAAAACTGCCCGCAGTGAAATTGAATCTATACTGGAAATGAATATTGGCGGCCATCTCGATCGTCTTGAAAATAGTTACGGCATAATTAGCAGATCAAAACCCATTAACGCGAAGATTAATTCAAGAAAACTCAAGTTCAGTATTATCGATAATTTTTTGAATTTCTGGTTCAGATTTCTGTATAAAAACCGCTCCTCGATAGAACTCAAAAACTTTGATTATATTAAACAAATAATCAAGCGAGATTACAATACTTATGCTGGAATTATTCTCGAAAGATATTATCGTGAACGGCTAACTCTTACCGCTGAATATAACAGAATCGGCACTTATTGGGAAAGCGGTAATCAGAATGAAATTGACATAGTCGCAATTAATGAAACTGAAAAAAAAATTCTCGTTGGCGAAGTAAAATATAATTCCAGTCGCTTAAATATAGAGGTATTAAAAAATAAAGCTGTAAATCTTTTAAAGGAATTTGATGATTATAAAGTCGAGTATAAAGGTTTCAGTCTGGAAAAATAAATTAACATTTTTAATTTTATTAATCATGGCAATCATGTTAATCCAATATATCATGGTTCATGACTTTTTTTAAATTTCAGCTATTCAACCTTTAAATTGTTTACTTATTGGAATTTCTACAATAAATTCTGTAAATTTTCCGGGAGAAAACCGAATGTGAATTTTTCCGCCGATTTTTTTTAGTTCATACTTAACAATGTTTAAACCAACACCTCTGCCGGAATCAATAGTAACGTTATCCTGCGTAGAAATTCCGCTTTCATAAATAAGACGCACCAATTGATCGTTTGTCCAGCTATTTATCTTTTCCTCTGTATACTTTCCTGATAATATCGCTTTTTGACGGAGCCTATCAAGTGAAATACCTGAGCCGTCATCGTGAATTATTATTTTGTATAGGTTGTCGGTAACAGCGGATTTTAGTAAAATATTTCCTTGTTCCGGTTTGCCTTGCTGTAGCCGTACCGATGGAATTTCAATACCATGGGTTACGGAATTCTTAACAATCTGGATAATTATTTTTTTTAGAAAACTTTGATCAATATCTAAACTATCATTTATAAAAAATTCATCAGCGTTAATAATAGCTTTTTTATTTAGTCTTTCCGCTGTTCTTCTTACAGTTTCCGCAAATGATTTTACCAGCATGTCTCTGGTTGATAATTCTTCATCGCCGAAAATATCCTGAAAGGCTGATATTTTTGTTAACAGCTCTTCAACTTTTTTCAGAATTTCTTTAAGATCCACTAAAGGGTATAGTAAACTGAGAAGATCAATTGATAAAAGTTCTTTCTTTTCTAAAAGATCTTTTATTGTGTCTTCCAGTTTATGAGCTTGCTGTGCAAAAATTTCAAGACCAAGGTGTCCGGAATCTCCTTTAATTGCATGAACCGAGCGGTAAACACTTTCCAGCAATTTTTTTAATTCACCGGAGAAGCGTGCTGATTCAAGCTGTTGTTCGATGATTTTTATTTCTTTATTTGTTTCATTGATGAATATT
>CAYLTM010000074.1:9643-12479 GCA_964386495.1 uncultured Leptospirales bacterium | reverse complement strand
TATTTTCATGACCTGTGGTTTGATATGGATTATACCGAATAGTAACTCCATTTCAATACGTGCTTTTTCGCTGTTTTCTTCGATCTGCTTGCCGAGTTTTTTTTCTTCTGTGATGTCCCGAACGGTTGTAAGAATATAATCTTTCCCGGATGCCTTAATTTTAGTAAAACCAAAACTAACATATTTTTCGAGAAGAGTATCATCTTTTCTAATAGAAATATTTATATCTGAAACAGGGTTCAAACGTTTTAACCTTTTTTCATTGATGTTCCCTGCCAATGTGAGATCAAGATAATCCTGTAGAGATTTTAAAATGTCATCGGGGATAGAGTCTTTGAGAAGTTCTATAATGTGAATATTTCCAAGATCGGTTCTTTCGAATATTAATGATAAAGCGTTTGAATAATTGTCACCAATACGGAATTCGTTATTTAATAAAAATATTCCTTCACTAACATTTTTAAGAATATTATCAGTTTCGGTTTTCGCGGCATTTGTTTCTTCAAGTGCGTTATTAAGTTCTTCTGTACGTTTTTCAACTTTTTTTTCAAGATTTAAGTTGAGATCCGATACTTCATTATGAAGACGGACAAAACGATTGTCAAGTATGAGTGCGATGCTTCCAATAAATGCAAGAAATCCATAATTTGAAAGTCTAATGAAATTATAAACAGTTCTGGAAACCAATATATCATTCACTAGAGTCAACACAAGAAGTAATATCGTACCTATCATAAACCTGGCATCGATATCCACTCTGAATTTTCTAACAAGAATATAAATAATTATTCCTAACCCGACCAGCCATGTCGGCTGCATAAAAGTAATATTAATCCAGTCCCAGAAAACAAATTTATTGGTGAACAGCATAATAAAAAAGAAAATGAAACTCAGACCGATGTAAATATAGTGTATAAGACGATGTTTGAATTTAAAATAAAACATCATAAATTCCATGGAAAGCATAATGATAAGTGATAACACCATGTATTCAATTTTTTTCGCTGTGTGAAAATCCATATCGAGAAAAAATTTAAACTGAGTTCTGAAAAAGAAATATATGCTTATGGAAATTGTAAAAATAGAAAACATGAGATTGTCGATATCAACTCTTCTGCGAAAGAAAAAAAGTATGAAGTAAACGCTTACAACAAGATATATGATTATGAAAGATAAGTCAAAAAAATCAAGCAGCAATAAATTACTGTGTAAAATATCGTAGTAACCGAGAAGGATGCTCCCTTTGTAGGGTCCATTTTGTCCCTGGAACATACCTCGAATTTTAATAGCAATTATATTATCCTGACCGGGTTTGATGAGTGAGGATGGTATTTCATAGACACGTATTTTATCGTATGCGGATTCTTTCTCGCTGTCAACGGTACCAGATTTTCCTATCATCACCCCGTTAAAATAGGTTTCGTCCGCGTCAATTATTTCGCCTAGATTAATGCCGTAACTTTTTAATGGCACATTATCTGGAAAGTTGATATGAATTCTATACCAGCATATTCCAGTCCAGTCGGGAAATACGGATTCCCATACTGACGGCAAAGATATCAGCTGCCAGGAGGAATCATCAAAGTTAACATCTTTATATTCAGGATTATCTCCTTTGTTTATATACACTACCTTCTGGTTTGTGAAATCAGTTATTTCATCAATACTTTTAATTTGTACATTGTTGGCAGCTAAAACAGGTTTTCCCATAAATATCGAAGAAACAAATAAAGATGATAAAATTAATTTACAAGAGAAAGTCTTCATGATTCAATACTCCACTGAAAAGTTGTTATTTGACTATTTCACTATTTCAGACCGACTACAAGAAATGCTTCATTATCCAGCCATTTTAACGGGATAATAAAAGTCGGTGCCTGGAGTTCAAAAGTGTTATTTGAGGAATCACCACTATTAGTTAATATCATAGGAATAGAGATTAGAAACTCTTTGCCAAGAGTTTTTTGCGCGTTTCCAGCTATTGTGTTTGCAAGCTCTCCTGCCATTCCTGATAATCTTTTATCAGTTTTTGCCATACCGGGCATAATCTTTTCAAGTAAATCTGAAAAAAACTTTTCACCTGCGGTAATATAGACAGCTCCTTTCATTTTTCCGGATATCCCGATAACTCCTGTATAGTTCAATAACACATTCTTCCCTTCTTCTTTAAAAAAAGGTACACCGGTTTCTATTGAAAGACCTGTTATTTTCTTAAAATATTCCGATATACTCATAATAAATATCTGAAGTTTTTCTTGATCCATATTAACCCTCTTTGACTTCTTTAATTACTTCAATCAGCTCGTCTTTGGTAAATGGTTTGACAACATAGGAAACCGCACCTTTTTTTAAGGCTGACAGCGCGATCTCTTTTGCTGATAGTGCAGAAATAATAATAACTTTGGTTTCCGGATATATCTTTAGAATTTCGTCCATCGCGGTAAGACCATCTATTTCAGGCATTGTGATGTCAAGTGTGACAATATCCGGTTTAAGACTTTTAACAAGTTCAATTGCCTTTTTGCCGTCACCCGCCTGACCGACTATTTCAATATCAAGTTCGCTTATCCACTCGCCTATAGCTTCCCGAATTATTTCAGAATCATCCACAATCAGCAACTTCATTAAGGTATCCTTAGATTTTTGTTTATTATATTACAAGAATTTTTTCTGGTTCTATCTATTATTTCTTTATTTACATTTCAGAACTCTTCTGTTCAAGGAAGAATTATCTGACTTCATTCAAGTTTTTCTGATGATTTTTTCATAATATATATTTTTTAAATAAAAATTATTATTTGTTTTTTTAAAGAATTCTTACCCTTTCAAGAACTTT
>CAYLTM010000074.1:1040-9633 GCA_964386495.1 uncultured Leptospirales bacterium | reverse complement strand
AATTATTAATGCCGCTGCCCGCCCCCGGCGGGCTGAGTCAATAATAAATGGGGAAAACCACTTTATTGTAAGTACAGAATATATTACAAAGATAAAATCAGTATCGTTATAAAAGAAAATTTCAATATTCAACGAGAAAGTAATTTTCAGAATGTCAATTATTCATCGACAGCTTAATCAAACAAAATTTAATAATTTGTAAATACTAACTTCTTTCAGTTTTCCTTTTACTGAATTGAGTTCTAAACGCTCAACCTCAACTCTGTCGCCAAGTTCATCCCTGATATTGCCGTCAAGAAGAATATCGCAGCCGGCTTCCCTGGTTAATGATTCCAGCCGGCTTGCTATGTTTACGGGATCGCCCAGTACGGAATACTCAATTTGATTTACTGAACCGAAGTTTCCGGTAAAAAGTTTGCCTCGGGCTATTCCAACACCCATTGAAATGGGGTCTTTCAGGTATTTTGGTCTGAATTGATTAAAATTGAATAAATATTTACGGATTTTAACAGCAACATTCGCACAATGAAGGGCATCGTCTGAAATTTCTTTTGGACAGCCGAAGGTTGCCAGAATGCCGTCACCAAGAAATTTATTAACCGAACCATTTTCTCCAAAGATAATATCGGTAAGATCAGTAAAAAGATTATTAAGTAATTTCATGAAAAGTTCAGGTTCGATGTTTTCGGCGATCGTTGTTGAATTTCTAAGATCACAGAAGAGTATTGATGCTATACGAATTTCACCGCCAAGTTTTGTTGAGATAGTGCCATCGAGTATACCATCGATTAAATCGCGGGAAAAATATTTAGCCAGCAGATCCCTTTCTTTTAAAGCTTTGTCTTTTAAATCACCGAGCATAGTGGATTTCATTATCAGTTTATCACAAAGAAAAGACATTTCATTTCTTGTTTCAATGACATCCATGCAGGTTTGAGCTTCGTGTGTTTTATCCTGTATGATAATATGAGCGTGATCTTCGTTGTTTTTCGCGGGGAAAATGAAAAGGTCGAATAATATATCACCCCGCTCGGTTTTTCTTTTAATCGATTTTAGTGAGAATTTTTTTAATTTATTATCAAATATATCGTCAATTTGTTTTTCTGAACCTGACAATTCCGGGAAAAATTCAATTAACAATAACGGACTATTAGCTAATTCAAAATCGAAATACGATTTTACAATTTTTCCAACGAATTGTATAGATAGATCCCTGTGCAGTATAATACTATACATACCGAGTTCATTTAAGGATTTGTTGCTGATCATTACATTCATAGAGTCAAATTATACTGAATATATATTTTTTACAAGCAATTAAAAATTCAAGCTGGGGATTAGTGAGTATCTACTAATATTTTCGTGGTAATTATAGCTTGCCGCCGACTATAGCGATGGCGGAGCGTTTTTCCCACCAATTTACGAACAATTACTAATTGCCAAAAAAATCAACTTTGTTATAGTTGACAAAGAAATAATCCCTTGATTCATTGTTATATACTTATCATAAAATGGTTATACACAATTACTACAGCTCTCCGCCCGCTATCGGCTGGTGGAGGCGATAATGTCATGTGGAAAACCACTGTATTATAGGTATAATCGTCTATTATATTATATTATAATATAATAACGAACTTAAGCCAATGTCTCAAATAAAATTTTTACAAAGGATGTAATTATGATTAAAATGTTTTTTTCAGCAAATTCTTTTAAGAGTCTAAGAAATTTGTTTATTATCCCGGCAATAGTTATTCTTGCCTTTACCGTAAACTGCGAAATACTTGACCTCGTATTGGAAGATAGCCCGGAAGAAACGTCAACCGAAAGAACTGAAAGTGCTGAAAGTACTGATGGAAGACCTCTCGATATAACACGAGCGACATATAAATTAACCGTGCAGCACTCCAAGAAAGTTCTGGATATTTATAAGTCCAGTACAGAAGCCGGGATGCCGTGCGTTCAATCGACCTGGACTGGCGCTTCCAGCCAGAAATGGTCTATTGAATCTTTAGGTTCAGGAATACACAAGATTACCTCGCTGCACAGCGGTCTTGTTCTTGAAGTCAAGGACGCGAGCAAGATTAAAGAAACTGTAGTTGTTCAAGGTCCATGGAGAGATTTGGATAGCCAGAAATGGAAAATCGAAAAGCATAGCGATGGTTTCTGTAAACTTGTAGCTGTTCACAGCGGGCAAGTCCTCGATATAAAGGGGGAATCCATCGATGATGGTGCTGAATGTATTCAATGGCCATGGAAAACTCAGTATAATCAAAACCAACGCTGGAAAATGGAAGAAATTCAATAGCTAATTGCCTTTAGAGTATTTTCAGCCCGCAAAAACGGGCTGAATTACATTTGTTTTGTTTATCCGAAATTACAATTGTTATTTTTGCAGTTTATCTGGAGTTCCTTTGAGTCGGAATTAATCATACCCTTCTTTTTCTGAATAGCGTTTTTCTGTTCATCCGTAAGAATTATCTCTTTTAAAATTTTATCAATTTCTGAGTTAAGAGCTGTTTTATCCTCATAAAAATTATTAGTCTCGGAAATATCGGTTATTATAGAAGCTTTAATTTCATTCAGTTCCGCTTCAAAAGTTTTATCTTTTTTCAAAGCTTTATCAATCATCTTTAAAATTTTCAAATGGATTCCCGTACCGAGCATACTCTGTCCACCGTAATCCCAAGTATACTGAAACCATAAAGGGCGGTGTCTCATGATTGTTGGTCCATAGGATGCCTGAAGAATCTCAACGAAAGTATCATCGGAAATGTGTTCAGTAATATCCGCTTTTTCAGCGAAAGTATCATTTACAATGTAAAAGCTGGCGATTGTGCCTTCGCCTTCGTAACCGATGCTCATACCCGGCAGAAGATTATATATCCATGCCATATTGAGCTCAGTTTTTCCGGCAGTCTGCAGCAGGTCATATTTTTTCTGAACCACCGGCGAAAGAATTTTCTCCAGAGAAATTGCCTGCTGATATACCGCAACAAAATCTTCTAGAGACTTTATATTGTGATACGCCTTATGGTAATTTTTAATAGACTGTATCTGCTCCGCGGAAAAATCTTCGGACAGTTTATTAAATTGTTCATCATAGGAAAAATTTTTCAGATATTCCTGCGCGGCTGTACCGGTTTTAATAAACGCGGAATGAACGTAAAGCTCGTTGTAAAAATATGGAGATGTAATGAGCGCCCAGTTATTATTGCCGTCTATGTCGTCACCTGTTACAAATTTTACAAAAACAACTTTGTTTCCCTTAAACAACCTTTCCCCTGAAGTAGAAGTCTTTTGCGGTTCCATGCGCGCATTAACCATATCACCCGTTATTACACCGAGGTTTTCGATAGTAAAAGGTTTTTTGTCGGCTTTGCCGGTTAGTTCATTTTTTTCAGACGCTTCATTTTCAGTACTGTTGATTTCCTGTTTTTGTTCAGGAGATTTCTTTGAGCAGAACATGATTGTCATTATTGACAGAATAAGGATCATCAAACTGAGATTTTTCATAGCTGTAGCTCCTAACTGGATTTTTTATATGATTTTTAATATGTAGTTACCCTGCAAGTTGTTCCTTCATAAATTCTGTGTCAAATTCCACGAGGTCGCCTTTTCTTTTAAGCACGAAGAAACCATATTCCTCCGCTTTTTTAACGACATCATCATTTATGTGAAAACCCGCAATACCCGCATAAACTTTGTAATCTTTGTATATAGGAAAAAGTTTCCTGAAATTTGATATTTTCTTATCCTTAATTTTCTCAACATCGTTTTCATGAGCTTTGTATTTTACCTCAATAATTGCTACACTGTCACCGTTTGTCAGAAAGATATCAAACTCGTCTTTAACACCGTCTTTTTCCTTAAATAGATTTGGAATAATATCATAGAATTTAATATTTCCGATTTTCAAATTTGACCTTATAGTGTTATAGAAAAACTCCTCCGCGACATCGCCCTGATTCTTAGAAATATTGCCGTACATTTTAGCAAGTTTATCAAGCTTCTCATCGGTTCTTTTCATTTGTTCAGATGTTTCCTGGATAAAAGCTTTTGTCTCTTTGAACTGCCTATCTGTTTCTTTCTGACTTTCAGCAGTTTCCTTTTGCCGTTCAGCAATTTCTTTAAAAAGATCCTTTAATTCCTGATCAATCATATATATAACTCCTAACCATAAATATTGTTAATTTCTCATCATTCGGCGGTAAGCCATAATCGCCGCCAATTAATGAGTAGATACGAATATTGTTTCAATATAATTATCTTTAGGAAAATCGTCAATAAGGAAACGCGGGAAGATCCTTAATCGTTTAAAGAGTCGCGGAGTACCAGCTATAACACTTCAAGGCAGATTAAGCTGATATCATCATCGAAAGAGGTATCACCCCGAAAAGTAATTAGACTTTCGTATAATTTTGTAATAAAAACACTGGAAGATAAAGTTCTGTTGCCGTAAAAAACATCATTCATTTTCTCATATTCAAAAAGTTTATAATTAGTTAATGGAGTCGCTTCTGTGAGACCATCGGTGTATAACAACAGCTTGGAATTTACGGGCAAAATTTCTTCGGAAGTCCGATATGGTTTATTGATTTGCTCTAAAAAAGTATTTGGGAATAATGCGAGTGCTGTACTTTTACCTTTTGACAGCTGCATTATTCCTTCGACGTTAATTATATACGGTTGAGGATGACCTGCGTTTGCATATAACAACTTTCTATCATTTTGATTGTATATGCCATAGAATGCTGTTATGAAATTTCCATCAGTCTGATTTTGCAAAAGATCATTTATATAGCTTAAAAGTTCAGCTGGATTATCTTTCCGTTCACCGGATTGCAGTATCGCGGTTTTTATCATCGATGTGATAAAGGCGGCGGGAACTCCGTGACCAGAAACATCACATATGAATAATCCAATTTTATTTGAGTCCGCAAAATGAATAATATCATAAAAATCGCCGCCAACCTGCTCCATGGGTTTGTAAAAAAGGGAAATATATTTCACCGGACTTACCTTAGGTATCAACCCTTGTTGAATATTTCTCGCGAGCTCTAAATCATTTTCAATAATCTTATTTCTTTCATAAAGTAGACGCTGCCCTTTTTCCAACTCTCTGGTTCTTTCAATAACTTTCAATTCAAGGTTAGCCGCGTAATCATTCAGGCTTTTATTTTTTTCTCTAATGGACGTAACCATTTTATTAAACAGTCCAGATAAGTAACCGATCTCATCCATGAATTGTATAGGAATATTTACATCAAGATCACCGCTGTCAACCTTGCGAACGCCATTCAATAGATTATTGAGAGGAATAACCAGACCTATGAAAAATAGAACCGGGTAAATAATCAGACAAAGTAATGAGACGAAGAAAATAATCAGGAGCAGAAATATGGCTCTGTTATGCATATATTTTCTGTAATGTATAAAATCGTAACCAACACCATAAAGAAGATTATCCTTTTGAAATGTAAAATAAAAATACATCTGATTATTTATCTGTGTATAATAGCGTTTATTTTTAAGAATTCCAGAATCATCAAAAAGACCGCTTCCGGGTACTTCCAAATTATTGAGATTTCTGATAGACGGCGGTTTTTCCCAGAATCGGAGCGGTTCACTAATTTTGAAATCAATATCGCTGGTATAAATGATTTTTATATTTTCCGGTTTGCGGAAATCATTACTGGTTATTATAAATTTGATTTCTTTTGGAAAGACAGCATCTTGATTACCAATGAGTTGTGAAATATATGACAATTGGGTTTTTCGTGTTTCTGTGTAGGTACTGTTATGAATGCTCATTACCAAATTACTCATTCCGCCAAGCACAAGAAATATTACGACCATTGATATCGCTGTTAATTTTATTATAAGGGTATTGGCTTTGGGAGAATTATTTATATAAACTACAACATACAATAAACAGACAATCAGCATCCCGGCACTTGTAATCATATTAAATGTTGACAGCGAAGTAATATTGAGACTCATAAATAGTGCGGTTGTTAGGCTTAACGATAATTCAAACATTATCAGCAGTGCGATATTTCTTGAGGCTTTCGACAACTTTTCATTCGGAAAGAATATTTGTAAAAATTTAAAAGGCCGTTTATTGATTAGAGAATGTTCGATCCCGATTCTTCTTGACTGCCTGAAGCTTAAGATTATTAGCCAAATGTTCGACAATACCCAGTAAGCGGGCATAAACCGCGAAGCGTAGAGTGATCCGAAATGTGTGCTTGTTGATAACACTGGATTAATAATAGAATAAAAACAATAATCAATAACAGAAAATATAAAAGCCGCGGAAGATATAAAAAAAACAACTCGACTCTCTCTTTTATAATAATAACTGGGAAATCTATAAACAAATTGGATAAAAGCGATCGGTCCAAATGAACCAAAGGCGGTAATATACCAACCCCATGAGCCTAGTGGATTATATAATGTATATGCGATAAAATATCCAAGATTGAAAAGGAAAAATGATATAAACGTGATTAATATACATCTGGTTGGTGTAGATTTTGATTTTTTGATAATAAAAATGATTATCACAATTAGGCAAAGAATTATTATCGGGAATCTTCCAATACTGTATTCGCTAAAATATATATGGTTCATTATTACACCTGTATAATGAAATTTTTTACTTGAGATTCCTCACAACATACAATCGAGCATCCCCCATCCTGTATATTTTATTCTATTATACCTGTAAAGTTATATTTAAAATTATAGATTGTAAAATCTTCAACTATAAATGGTGCCAGAGACCCTTTTTGGCGTAGGAGAAAAAAGTTACCAAAAAAAACTAAAAAAAACAAAAAAATGTTTGATTTATTAATACTAATGTCCTTCATTTGGCATTGAGGGAGAAAATCCCTTGTTTATGAAAAGTCTTTTTAAAAAAAAATTAAATTTCAAAGGAGAGTTTCAATGAAGCAACTCAAAATTTTTCTAGTAGCTTTAGCAGTAACTGCAATATGCGTTCCTGCAATGGCTGAAACAACTTTTACTGCCAAAGCACAGGGCAGATTCGGCTTTCAGGCCGTGAACATTGATAAAAAGGATATTAGATCAAGAGTCGTTATGGCTGGTTTACAGAACACAGACAAAGACCTTGTAGAAGGATTCCTTGGTCTTGGTGATTTTGTAACTGATTATACAGCAGCTTATGGTGGAATGGTTGGAGCTAACGCTGAGACTAATGGATACTTGTTTGGTTCTGGTGTAGGTGCTTCAGGAGCGATTGGCTCAGTTCTTCTATCTGCAGCATCTGGTACACCTGCTGCTGCTACAGCTGCTGGAACTGCTCAAGCAGGAACAGCTACAGGTGTAGCGTCAGCCGCTTCACTTTTGGTATATGATTCAACTCTTGCTGGCGTTTGGTCAGGTGCACCTACATCAGCTAATGCTTTGGCTATTACTGGAGCAACATTGCAATATGGTGCTGGAGCCATCACTCAAACTGCTTGGCTTACAACTCTTGGAACGAATAATGTTACAGCAAATGCTGCAAATGCTGCTTTAATTGCAACTTCTGTTACTAACAACGCAACGAATGCAGGTACTGCTGCTGGTGCAAGTGCTGGTCTTACTCATTTTTTAACTTATCTTGGTGGGGCTAACGGACTTGCTGGTGGAAAGACATCTGAAGCAGATGTAACTGCTTTCTTGTCTGGAAAATTGATGACAGCTGCTAATTCAGCTGGTGCTACTGGTGCTGCTGGAACTTCTGCTGCAATGCTTGCAAATGGAGTTACTTATACAAATGTAACTTCAGCTACAGCTGACTATGCTGCGAACATTACTGCATTGAGTGCAAACTCAGCAACAATGACTGCTAATTTAGCTGAAGTTGTTGCAAAATATCCTAAAGCTTACAAACTTTACAGAGAATTGAAAGCTGCTGGTCTTACAGATAAAGAAATGCAAGATGCCATGAAAAAAGGATCTGCTGGTGATGCTGCAAGAAAAGAAATTGTAAAATATCTTGAAAAAACAAGAAAAATTCAGGCAAGCACTAAGTTTATGGGTGTGAAAAATAACGAAAGCGGTCAGCTTTTCGCTAATTTTAACGAAGAAACTCAGACTGGTGTATTCACTGCTGAATTAGCAGTTAACATTGATGATAGCGGTGTTTCTAGCGAATCCGCATGGTTGGCATATGATCTTTTCAAAGCAGTTAGATTAAAATATACTGCAGTTGGATCAGACGCAAGATGGAACGATGCTCCTAAATACATAGGTTACTCTGGAATCGAAAATGCAATAACAATTCAGGGTGCAATGCCGATGACTGGTGGTTATTTAACATTAATGAGCGCGGAAGGCGTTTCATCTCCAGTTAAATACTCTTATATGGAAAAAAGAGTAATTCCTATTATGGCATTTGGTTATGATGATTATGTAATTCCTAATATGTTGAAAGTTGTAGCTGGTGGAGTTGTTGACAAGCCAACTAAAGACGGCGGAGATTACATGGGATACATGGGACACTTAGAAGTTAAATATTCTATGGGAACTATGGGACAGGCTGCTGGAGCTATGAGCTTTGGTTTAAGCGGTTTCTATGGTG
>CAYLTM010000074.1:0-1030 GCA_964386495.1 uncultured Leptospirales bacterium | reverse complement strand
GTCACAGTTCGCAGGTATGTCAGATACAGATCTAGACAAAGCTTTCGGCGACGATGTTAAGAAAGGTAAAAAAGATTCTACTGCTTATGGAGTTAACTTTGCTCCAGGCGTTACTGTTATGCCGGGAATGGTTATCGGTGGTAACTTTAACTGGGCTCAGAAAAAAATCAGCGGCGGAGATGCTTGGACTGGTATGAAGTTTGAAGGTATGGTTCGTCAGTACTTTGCACCACAGTTCTACGTAGGACTTGGCGGCGGATACGAATCTTATTCTACAGCAGCTGGCGACAAACCAGATTATGCAAATATGCAGGAAACTGGCGCTAAAGGCTGGGGATACGAAGCAGTTGTTGAACTTGGATACAACTACTAAGATTTAATTTCTACAGACTATATAAAAAACGGATGGCTTAGCCATCCGTTTTTTTTTGTTCCGGGAAATGAAAGAAACCCGTTAAATCCTCATCCCCGACCCTTCTCCTTTAAAAAAGGAGAAGGGTGAATAAAGAAAGACTAGTCCTGCAGAAACTTTCTCACACAACAGTCTCTCATAGAATTTTTACAAAAAATCTCCTCTGGCACCTTTATTAATGGTGGCAGAGGAGGTATTTTAGCAAAACAGCGCGAAACGCCCCGGTTAAGAGTAATATTTTTTATTGACGCAGACTTTTTCAAATATTTATTGACTAATATGATATTTATCATTATATTGCAGGAAGGAATAAACATGACAACAATAGAGAAAAATATTTACAGTTGGGCAGATGATCTCGGTATTATACAAAGTGCTATAAATAAGGGTAAGCTTCAAACAGCAATTAATATGCACAGCAAAGGATTCGACATCAAAGAAATTGCAGAACTTACCGGTCTATCCAGAAAGGAACTCGAAAAAGTAGTCAGTGTGAAAAAGAAATAAAACCTCATTAAAGAATCCTCACTCAACGTGCCGCTTGATTGCCATGCAATGGCAGATGCAGGTGTCCCCATCAAGTATCGCACCACTTGTTCTGAGTTTTTCGAAGACAGC
>CAYLTM010000073.1:14664-17789 GCA_964386495.1 uncultured Leptospirales bacterium | reverse complement strand
ATTAACCGACGATTTAATCATATATGACTCCGATTTAGATTGTTTAAAGGGTTGGTATAATTTGTGGAAAAAACCCCTCTATTAATATATACTATAAAAAATCTGAAATGAAGAAAATAAGTTGGGATTTTTGAAGGAAAAATGCTAAAAACACGAACTTCCAATTAATTCAATGATATATATGTACAATATAATAATATGTTAACATATACCTTGACGATGCATAAATAAATGGTGTCAGAGAACTATTTTGAAAAGACAATTAAGTGGTTCAAGATAAATTATAAAGTCTTTTTGTTTATCATCAAATTCGTTATAAATATTTACGCATTCAGCCGATTTTGAAAGATTATGAGTATAATGCGGATTAATCTTTTTTATATGTATAAAATAACTTTTAAATATTTTTTTCGCAACTTGATGACACCGACTGCCATAGACCAAGATAATACTCGTAACAACAATAGAATTCCGCGTTATGTGCCTCATGGACTTTTCACCACAACTGACAACAAACCTTGCTGCTTATTATGTTATAGTTATCATAATAATTTATGACCGTTTTCCGCATGTTGTAAGCGGCTGTGAGAAAGATGGTAACAATTATTCTGTAAAATATAAAATATTTGGGTGGTAAAAGTTAGAGCAGTTCTAATATTACCGGAAGTTATCTCTCTTTAAGGTACAGATGTTTATCATTGTCAGACATCCAATTTTAGTTTGACAATTTATGAACATTCTTGATAAATGATAATTATCTGTTATGTACGGTTAGGGATTACTTTTTTTATGTGCTTTGTACTTCTTTAATTGTAATAATATTTGTACAATCTGATTTAGGGAGGATTTATGATTACTAAGAATAATGAAAGAGTTTCTGGTAAAAATGTCGTAGAAATTTTCTATAACCATGCCGAGCGCGGCCGGGATCATGTATTAGTTCATTATAAGAAAGATGGGAAATTTGTTACAAAATCTTGGCGAGAAATGAAAGACCTTATTGTTAACATGAGTCAATATTTAATTAAAAAAGGCATAAAGAAGAATGATAAAATTGCTGTTTTCTCAATTAATCGATATGAGTGGTGGATTGCCGATATGGCATCGTTAAGTATCGGTGCAGTGGTTGTTCCGGTTTATCCGACTAACTCATTTGAGGAAACTGATTATATTTTAACTAATTCTGAGACTGTTTTTTGTTTTGCAGGCAGTGCGGAACAGGCTGATATTATTAGCAAGATTCAGGTAAAGAATAAGAAGCTTAAGGAGTGCGTTGTTTTTGACGAAATTAAAAAAAATAAAAACAAGAAGTTAACTCATATTGTTGATGCTTTGGCTGTTGGTGCTGCTCAAAAAAAAGAAAAAAAAGTTCTTAAACTTGCCACAGAAATAAAATCTTCAGACATCGCAACTATCGTTTATACTTCTGGCACAACTGGTAATCCGAAAGGTGTTGTTTTATCTCACAGTAATATTTATTCAAATGTTATGCAGCTGATGGATGTTTTTGGCGGTACTGTTGATCAAAGTGAAGTTTTTCTTTCTTTTCTGCCGCTTTCTCACGCTCTTGAAAGAGTCGCTGGATACTATACTCCGATTGCTATCGCGTGCTCGGTCGCTTTCGCAGACAGTATACGTACAATTTTAAGCGATATGCAGGAAGTTAGCCCTACAGTTATTGTGAGCGTTCCTAGATTATATGAGAAAATGCACTCCGGTGTTCAGGGTGAAGCGAAGCATTTTTCCTTTATTAAAAAACTTTTTTTCAAAATGGCTTTTTCTATTGGAGTTGAAAATATTCCCAATGTGTGTTCTTCAACAGTTCCAACTGGTTTTTTTGCTAAAAAACTTCAATATGCTGAAGCAATTGTTTTGTCAAAAATTAAAAAAGCTCTTGGTATTGAACGTCTTAAAGTTGCTATCTCCGGCGGCGGGCCCCTTGCAATTTCTGATATGAATTTTTTCCTGTCTCTTGGCATAAATATTTATGAAGGATATGGTCTTACTGAAACCAGTCCGGTGGTATGTGTTAACCGTCCTGGTGGAATTAGACCCGGTACTGTTGGACCTGCTATGATTGATACCGATCTTAAATTATCTGACGAAGGGGAGGTACTTATAAAAGGTCCACAGGTAATGATGGGATATTATAAAAATAAACAGGCGACATCAGAGGTTTTTGGTGCTAAAGGTTATTTGAAGACTGGTGATCTTGGTGTTATTGACGAAGAGGGTTTTTTGATGATTACCGGTCGAATCAAGGACATTATTGTTACAGCTGGCGGTAAAAATATTTCTCCGCAGAATATTGAAAATAAACTGAAGGAATCCCCGTTTATTGAACAGATCGCAATAATTGGAGACAAACGTAAATATCTTGTTGCATTAATTGTGCCAAATAAAGCACATATTGAAGTTTGGGCAAAAAACAACGGTGTTTTGTTTTCTTCTCTACAGGATTTATACGCAATGGATCGTGTTGTTGAACTTTTCGCCAATGAATTGGATCGCTTAACATCCAGTTTCGCGCGGGTTGAGCAAATTAAGAAGTTTAAAATTATTAACAATGAATGGTCTCAAGCAGGTGGAGAACTCACCGCTTTACAGAAAATCAAAAGAAAAAGCATCGAAGAAAAATACAAAACTGATATAGAAGAACTGTATTCAAAGGAATTGTAATTTGTTTTATTGCATGTATATTTGCTTTTTATAAGTGAATATACATGTATTTTGTTTTGTCGGGAAATTCATAACAAGCCGATATTTAAAATCCCGACCTGTTATGAAAAACTTAATTGTCAGACTGCTTTTAGTATTCTATTGCTTCTGATACATCTTGTGCAGACATATTTTCTGACTTTTTGTTTTCCATCAAGAACTCTGACTTTCTTTATATTGGATTTCCATATTTTTTGCGATTTTCTGTTTGAATGACTGACATTATTGCCGAATAGAACGCTTTTCCCGCAAACTTCACACTTAGCCATAAAAAACTCCATTGAATATATTATAAGCCAGTATCTTTTTATGGTCATCATTTTGCAATCATTTTATTCATATTTTTAAATTTAATTTGTGGAAATTATTGATTGACAAAAGCGGTTGATTAATATTATGACGATTAT
>CAYLTM010000073.1:12352-14420 GCA_964386495.1 uncultured Leptospirales bacterium | reverse complement strand
ACGATTATAAATTGTCTGCAGTTAGGGTTGGTTTTACTTTTGTAATTCCGATGTTTGCAGTTAATTTTCCGTTTTATCGTACCTCGTTATTGAGATGGTAAGCGGAATTTTCCGGGTGTGTTTTATGTCCCGGTTTTTTTTGATATCTGATTAAAATAGAGGATTATAGAGACTGATGAGGATAGCGGTGTATCCCGGTTCGTTTGATCCAGTAACAAACGGTCATGCGGATATGATTGAGAGAGCTCTTAATATTTGCGATTTACTATATGTTGCAGTTGCGGATAATAGTGCAAAGCAAAATTTATTTTTAGTGGAAGAAAGGATCGAAATGTTAAAGAAACTGTGTTTAAATACAAATGTAGTTGTGACTGCCTTTAGAGGTTTGTTGGTTGATTTTTGCAGACAAATGAATATATCCGTTGTTGTTCGCGGTTTAAGAAATTTCTCTGACTTTGAATATGAATATTCTTTGTCAATGATGAATAAATCGCTTTATTCCGATGTTGATACTGTATTTTTGTTTGCTTCAAAAGACTGTTCTTATATTTCTTCGAAATTGGTTAAAGAAATAGCCTCGTATGGCGGAAATGTTTCGCATTTAGTCCCTTCATTCGTTGAAAGTAGTTTAAGACTGAAGTTCTCAGGCTCCTGAAACAGGCTATCCCTCTTTTTTTATTCAAAAAAAATCGTGAATACTGCACGGTAATGTTTGCAGCAATAGTTGTTTGTTGAGTGGTCGTATTATTCCGGTAATTCGGATTGTATTTGGCTACGCTGTTTATCTACTATATTCTGTAAACGAATTTTAGAAAATTAAATAATATAAAGGAGGAATAGTATATGGAATTGGTATTGAATATCCTCCTGATTGCTTTGATCCCGTTGTCTTTAATAATTGGTTATTTAGTAAGATCTTATGTAGGCAGATTAAAACTGAATTCGGCTGAATCCCGTGCGAAACGGATTATTCAGGATTCGATGAAAGAGGCAGAAGCTAACAGAAAAGAATTGATGCTTGAAGCTAAGGAAAAGCTGCTGCAGGAAAAGAATCTGTTTGAAAAGGAAATGCGGGAACGGCGGAATGAACTTCAAGGAATAGAAAGAAGGTTTCTGCAGAAAGAAGAAAATCTTGATTCAAGATCGGATCAGCTTTCAAAGAAAGAGAAGAAGATTGAATTATTAGAAAAAGCAAATCAGGATAAAGAACATGAATTGAAAAATGAATTTGACAGACTTAAAACTGAACTTGAAAGAATTTCTGGTTTAACAAAAGATGAGGCTAGGGCGCTTTTACTAAAAGAGCTTGAGGACTCTGTCAGATTTGGAGCTATTAAGCTTATTAATAAAATTGAAGAAGAAGCTAAACGTACTGCTGAAAAAAAAGCGAAGGAGATAGTTCTTTGTGCCATTCAGCGTAATGCAACTGATTATACTTCAGAAAATACTGTTACTACAGTAACTTTACCGTCTGATGATATGAAAGGTAGAATAATTGGTCGGGAAGGTAGGAACATTCGGACACTTGAAAATTTAACAGGTGTTGATCTGATTATTGATGATACACCAGAAGTTGTTGTCATTTCATCATATGATCCGATAAAAAGAGAGATCGCGAAAAACTCTCTTGAAAGGTTGATACTCAATGGTAGAATTCATCCTGCGCGTATTGAGGAGATTGTTGAAAAGGTTTCAAAGGAAATTGAGGACAATATTCTTGATGAGGGTGAAAAGTATGCTTTTGAACTTGGAATCCCTGGACTGAATAAAGAAGCTTTGTATAATGTAGGTAAACTGAAATATAGAACCAGTTATGGTCAGAATGTTCTCGCTCATAGTATCGAAGTGGCTAATATTTCTGGAATTATTGCCGGTGAATTAAAGCTGGATGTTCAACTGGCTAAAAGAGCTGGATTTTTACATGATATTGGTAAAGGCAGTGTTGTTGAGGGTGAAGGCGCTCATGCGATAGTTGGTGCTGATATGGCGAAGAAATTTGGTGAAAATGAAAAGGTTGTAAATATTATTGCGTCTCACCATAACGATAAAGATCCGGATTCTTTCGAGG
>CAYLTM010000073.1:5105-12342 GCA_964386495.1 uncultured Leptospirales bacterium | reverse complement strand
CTATCTCTGCATCCAGACCTGGAGCTAGAAGAGAATCGCTTGATAATTATCTTAAAAGGCTTGAGGATCTTGAGAATATTGCTAACAGCTTTTCCGGAGTTGAAAAATCTTTTGCGATTCAGGCGGGCAGAGAAATCCGAGTGCTTGTTTCAAATGATCAGGTTAATGATGAAAAAGCGGCTATACTTGCAAGAGAGATAGCAGGTAAGATTGAAGCGGAAATGAAATACCCAGGAATAATTAGAGTAACAGTAATAAGGGAAACCAGAATTATTGATTATGCCCGTTAAAATGGTAAATTAAAGTGATTTTAGAAAAAATTAATTCGGTAGAAGATTTAAGAAAACTTGATTTGCAGTCCCTGAAGGAATTGGCTGCGGATGTCCGTAATTTGATTATTGAAACTACATCAAAAAATGGCGGACATCTTGCACCTTCCCTGGGAGTTGTGGATTTAACAATCGCTCTTCATTGTGCGTTTAACACACCTGTTGATCGCCTTATTTGGGATGTTGGTCATCAGACCTATGCTCATAAAATTATTACCGGTCGAAGGGATGCTTTTCACACAATAAGGACTTTAAATGGTCTAAGTGGATTTCCAAAAAAAAATGAATCTGAATATGACACATACGATTGCGGACATAGTTCTACTTCACTATCTCTTGCAATAGGTGAAGCGGTTGCTAGAGATTTAATGAATGAAACCCACCGTGTTATCGCTGTTATTGGAGATGGTTCTCTAACAGGCGGAATGGTGTATGAGGCTCTTAATCAGATCGGTGATTTAAAAAAGGATCTTATTATAATTTTAAATGATAACGATCATTCAATTTCGAAGAATGTCGGTGCGATGTCGGAGTACTTGACAAAGATCATTGTTGGTAATCTTTATAATAAAATGATTCGTAAATTGTACAGATTTTTGAATAGGCTGCCGTTGATTGGTAAAGCTGTATCAGTTATATTTAATCATACCAAGGTGAATCTTAAATCCTTATTTGTTCCAAAGAAAATTTTTGAAGATTTAGGCGTAAGGTATTTTGGTCCCATTGATGGTCATAATATTGAAAATATGATTCAGTTATTTAATAGAATTAAAGATATTGATTATGGTCCCAAAATTATTCATGTAAGAACCAGAAAAGGATTCGGTTATAATCCCGCTGAAAAAAACCCTGAAAAATTTCATGGCGTTGAGCCTTTTAATGTTATTACTTGTGAATCGTCGCCAAAAAAAGGGATGACCTATTCGCTTACAGCTGGAACTGCTTTATGCGGTATGGCTGAAAAAAATAATAAAATTGTCGCTGTGACGGCCGCTATGACTTCTGGTACGGGATTGGCAGAATTTTCTTCAAGGTTTCCGGACAGATTTTTTGATGTTGGTATTGCAGAAGGGCATGCTGTTGCTTTTTCAGCAGCTTTAGCCAACCGTGGACTTAAACCTTATTTTGCGGTGTATTCTACGTTTTTACAGCGGGGGTATGATCAGTTGATTCATGATATTGGTATTATGAATCTTCCGGTAACGCTTCTCGTGGATAGAGCTGGTTTGGTTGGTGATGACGGCGAAACTCATCAGGGTTTATTCGACGTTTCATACCTTCGAACGATTCCTAACTATATGGTACTGTCACCTTCGTGCGGCAGAGATCTTGTTGATATGCTGAACTTTTCACAAAAGTATAATGGTCCTTTGGCAATACGATATCCAAGAGGTGTAATTCCTGAAGGCTGTGTTGATTTCGAAAAGTTTAATGATTATTTTCCATCCGCGAATATTATCTCCGACGGTAAAGATATTCTAATTATTTCATTGGGCGATATGTTCGATACCGCCTCTCATGTGAAAGATCTTCTGGAGCAGCAGAATATTTCTTGTTCTTTTATTGATATTAATTGTATTAAACCGATTCCTTTTGAAACGATGGAATCCTATATAAAAAAGACAAAATATTTTATTACCATTGAAAATGCTTATGTTAACGGTGGTTTTGGTGAATATCTTTTATCTTCTATTAAACAGATATATCGCGGAAAGTGTTTGAATTTGTTTGGTTTTCCAAATGAATTTATCACCCATGGGAAGACCTCGGAATTATTCGATAAATATGGTCTTGTTGCTGAAAAGATATCCGCGAAAATAATTGAGCTAATACAAAAGAATGAAAGTTCGGCTTGATAAGCTCTTAGCTGACATGAAGCTATCGGTCAGTAGAGAGAAAGCTAAAAACGAGATACTTGCCGGTTGGGTGATGGTGAATGGAGAACGCGTAAGGGATACTTCTAAGCTCGTTGAACATGACAGTATAATCACTATTGAAAGACCGGGAGGACTATTTGTCAGCCGGGGTGGGGCAAAACTAGATAAAGCTCTAAAATATTTTAATGTGAATGTTAACGGAAAAATTTGCATCGATGTCGGTGCTTCGACCGGCGGTTTTACAGACTGCCTGTTAAAAAATGGTGCTGAAAAAGTTTATGCTGTAGATGTTGGTTATGGTCAGCTAGATTATTCTCTTCGCACGAATAATAAAGTTGTCGTAATGGAGCGCACAAATGCCCGTTTACTGACTGGCAGCGAGTTTGATGATGTTATTGATTTTTCTGTCATAGATGTCTCATTTATTTCTGTTCTGAAAATTATCCCGGTTCTATGCAGTCTTTTTAAGGATCTTGAAATACTGTCATTAATTAAACCCCAATTTGAAGCTGAACGATGCCAAATGAAGAAAGGTATTGTTAGAAAAAAAGAATATCATATGCAAATTTTATACAGAGTCATCCATGAGTTATCGTTTATGACTTATATTTCCGGATTGACATTTTCCCCGATAAAGGGACCTAAGGGAAATATCGAATTTCTTCTGCATCTTCATCCGGTAAAACAGGAGTCTCAAAATTTCGATTTATTAAAAAAAATGATTGAAAAAACTGTCGAGGAAGCTCATAATACTCTTAATACTACGGAGCTACTGATTGAGGATTGATTGAAAGTGTATCAATTATTTCGATTGTTAAAAACACTCATGGCGGAAGGCGGCAGAATTTTATGATAAAGATCTTTCACATTTTATTAGTTTTTGCAATATTGCAGCCAGCATTTGCTGCTAAACATAAAATTATCGCGTATCCAGTTCCTTTTAATCATAAAAAAGGCGATCTTACAATTAGTGAAGAAAAAAATTTTTATTATACAGACAAAACCTGCTCAATTAAAATTGACATATATGATATAAGCGGCGGAATAGTATACAGTAAAAAGTATTCAGTTTTTCCGATTAAATGGAATGGGTCTGACAATTCAGGAAAAAAAAGTCCTCCAGGTTTATATATTATTAAAGTGAAAATTGAAATTTTACAGAGCGGGGATATAGATGAGCAGTATATACGAATATTGATAAAAAGATGAAGTTTATGAATATTTTAAAATTCACAATAAAGACAGTACCTGTAATTTGTAATAAAAGATATTTTTTTACTGTCGTTATTTCATTATTTCTTCAGTTTGTTTTATTATCGGTTTTACATGCCGATAATCAGTCGGCTTCATCGAGGGCAGCATTTACAAGAGGTTCCTGGATTGGTGCGAATAATATTTCAATGGGTACGGCAGTTGAAGCAATTTCCGCGGATGTGTTTTCTATTTATTGGAATCCTGCTGGATTAACGCAACTGCGGTATAGAAAGCAGAATATCAATGAATATGTGCATGAGAAACTGAAGGATGATGAAATTGATGATATTAGTGAGCGTGATTTAGCCCTATATTCGGATTATTCTCCAAAACCTTTTCTCCAGTTTGGATCATCCGTGTCGATGCTATCTTTAAATCGTGAAGCCGCCTTTTCTGGTGCGGCCTTCAATATCATGAATCTTGTTATCGCGCCAGGTGTATATTATATACGTTCCGATGACATTGAAAAAAGAAATGAGTCGGGGACGAAAACCGGTTATGCTGATTATGGCGCTGGTGTTTCTTATTTATCATTCGCGTATCCGTTGGATTTTATTTCTCTGGGTGTTACAGGTAAAGCTCTATATGAAAATATTGACAGCACTACTTATTACGGAGGCGGAGCGGATTTTGGTATTCAAGCTGATTTTATTCCGCTTATCGGTTTTGGTGTTGTAATGCAGGATTTGGTACAGACTATGCGCCCTTTGGAAAAAAGTAAATACATTTCCGATGATTTTGATTTTTCTTCTCCTCAGATTCGGATGAATGTTTCTGTTTCATCGAGGACTTCCGATATTATTATTTCTTTTGGTTTAGTAAGAAATCTAGAGGATTCCAACTACTCATTTAAACTAGGTTTTAAATATGATTTAACTGAGTTTCTAAATCTAGCAGTCGGTTTAAATGACTCGCAATTTTCGTCTGGTGTGAATTTGAAGATATGGCAGCTAGACTTGTCCTATGCTGTTTCTCTTGATAAGATAGATATGGGTTATAACAATACTGTTTCCGTAAAAGTAATATTTTAATATATATAAGAGTTTTTTGATGACCAAGATTATGGGCGTATTAAATTGTACACCGGATTCATTTTATGATGGCGGCAGATTTTCGAGTCTGGACAAAGCTGTTCGTCAGGCGGAAATGATGATCAACGATGGTGCAGATATTATCGATGTCGGTGGGGAATCTACCAGACCTGGTGCTAAGGAGATTAGTGCTCAAGAGGAAATGGACAGGGTTATTCCTGTCATTGAAAAGATATCTGTTTATAATACTGAAATTTCCATTGATACCACAAAGTCTTCAGTAGCTGAAGCGGCAGTTAGAGCCGGTGCAGTAATTATAAATGACATTAGTGCTTTTACTTATGACGAAAAGATGGTAAAGATTGCGGCGAAATATCAGACAAAATGTATTCTCGGACATGTCCGCGGCAGACCGGAAAATATGCAGAATGATACGTCATATAATAATCTTATTAAAGACATTAAAAAATATCTGAAAAATCAAATTTCACTTGCTGAAACAGACGGTATAAAAAAAAATAATATTATTATCGATCCGGGCATAGGTTTCGGTAAAAGTTTATCGGATAACTATATGATAATTAGAAATATTGATAAACTCAAGAAAATGGGTCATCCTGTTCTTATTGGACTTTCTAGAAAATCCTTAATTGGGAAGGTCCTCGGTGAGGGTGTTGACCGTCTGCCCGCGACTATAGCGTTGAACACATTATCGATAATAAATGGTGCTGATATTATCCGTGTACATGATGTTAAGGAACATAAGTTGATATTACCGGCTCTTGAGATATATCTAAGGAATTGCTGATGGAATTATTATATTTTAAACTGACATATTGGATGACTTTATTCTGGGATTACCTGCGTAATATTCTGGATATTCTTTTGGTCGCTTCAATTTTGTATTGGGCATATTCATATTTTTCAAAGACGCAGGCGATACAGCAGTTCAAGGGTTTCATAATCATCATTGTTCTGGCAATTATTTCGAATCTGTTTCATTTTGAAACGCTTAATTGGTTGATAACCACCATTACATCATATCTTGTAATAGCGATTATTATTCTTTTTCAGCCGGAGCTAAGACGGCTCATTACTAAGTTCGGTCAGAAGAACTGGTTTGGTGATACTGACGAGAAGGATGTTTTTCAGCTTGATGAACTTGTTAACGCAATATTCGCCATGTCTGATGAAAAGGTCGGTTCACTAATTGTTATTGAAAGGACATCTGGTTTGAGAAATTATTCCGAGTCTGGTGTGGCAATTAACGCTGCCGTTACCGAAGAACTTCTGCGGACAATATTTTTCCCGAATACTCCGCTTCATGACGGCGCTGTTATAATCCAAGACGCTAAAATTTCTTCAGCCGCATGTTATTTGCCGCTCTCCAATTCGAAAAAACTGAAGAAGAATCATGGTGCCAGACATAGAGCGGCGTTAGGTATAGCTGAGGAGTCTGATGCTCTAGTACTGGTATCTTCAGAGGAGACTGGTAATGTGTCTATAATGGTAAACGGTAATATTATTCCTGTTGCAAAACAGTCTGAATTCAAAAATATGATTATATTTTTCATGAACCCTAAAAATATCGCTGAGGAGAATTATATAAAAAAATGAAATTTGATCTCTTAAAGGCAAAAAAATTTATTATCGATAAAAATATTATTCCTAAGTTTATTTCATTAATTGCCGCTGTAATATTATGGATTTATATTACCTCGAAAAATACCGGAGAAATGGAACTTAAAATTCCTTTGACTGTTACAAATTTGTCTGAAAAATTTGTTATAAAAGAAATGGCTTCTAAATATATTTCAGTTTCTTTAAAGGGAAATCGAGAAGATGTCAAAAACGTTGAAAAAAAATATATTAAAACGATGGTTAACCTGAAAAAAGTTCTACCTGGTGAACCTGTGAAATATGATGTAATTCTGGAAAGATCGGAAGTACCGGACAATATTGAAGTAACATTAAATGACAAAAAGGTGTTTATTCTTGTTGAAAAGGTTTTAAAGAAAACAGTTCCAATCGCTCCGGTTATGGAACTTAATCTGGATGAAGGATATTTCGCGGGAAACATATCTATTAAACCGGACAAGGTAACATTGTCCGGAGGTGAATCTGTTGTTGAGGGTATAGAAAAAGTTGACACAGATACCATTATTTTGAAAAAGGTTAAAAGTACTTACGAACAGGATATTGAACTGAATATATCTAAATTAGAGAATGTGTCAGTTGATACCAAAATAGTAAAAGTTAAAATTCCTGTTTTTAATGCGAGGGAAGTTTCTAAGTTTGAAGTTCCTATAGTTATTGTAAATGAAAATGAATTTTTTAAATATGTTATGGAACCCCAGAAGGTTCAAATTTATGTTCGTCATTCTCCTGAAAACACAATAAGTCCGGAAAAAATCAAAGCGGAGATTGTTTCTGATGTTATTTCAGTTGAACAGTTTAAAGATAAGAAAATATTTGAGACTCAAAATATGGTTAAAATATATATATCCGATACATTAAAGGATGTCGAGGTAATCGAAGTTAGTCCGTTGAAAATTAAAGTAACAATTGAGAAAAAATAGGAGCATGTGATGCCGATTCTATTGGGAGTAAATATTGATCATATCGCGACAATTAGGCAAGCTCGAAGAGCGTCTGAACCTTCAGTTCTTGAAGCGGCGGTAATTTGCTGCGAGTGCGGTGTTAACGCGATAACAATGCATCTGCGTGAAGATAGAAGACATATACA
>CAYLTM010000073.1:4265-5095 GCA_964386495.1 uncultured Leptospirales bacterium | reverse complement strand
AGTTAGTGAAAGATTCCCGGAAAAAATTAATCGTGAAATGTCTCTTGCAGATGAGATTGTTGATATTGCGAAAAAAGTCAAACCTGTAATGGCGACACTTGTACCGGAAAAACGCGAGGAGATTACTACTGAGGGAGGACTTAACGTCCGAGCTTATTTTGATAAAATAAAAAAGACAGCCTGTATATTTAAGGATTTGAATATTCTGGTATCATTGTTTATCGAACCTGATAATGATATTATTAATCTTTCAAAAGATGCCGGTGCTGATTTTATTGAGTTTCATACAGGTGCCTATGCTGAAGCCTTTGGAGGAGTTGCTGAGGAAAAGGAATTATCTCGTCTTCTATCTGCCTCTGAACATGCCGCTCATATAGGTCTTGGAATAAATGCCGGGCATGGTCTGAACTATAGTAATATTCGACCTGTTTTAAATATGAAGAATCTTCATGAGGTCAATATTGGACATTCAATAATATCGAGAGCAGTATTTACCGGATTGCAAAACGCTGTTACGGAAATGCAGAATATTCTTAATGGAGTGTGATTATTAATAATGATAAATTTTATAATATCGGTTTTATTTTTTATTGTAATTTATTACATTATCAGAGCTGTTATAGGCACTTTAAAGTTGATTCTAACGGATTCAAAAGCACGCCCAGAACAACATAAGCGAAGTGATAATAGAGGCAATAGTAAAACAATAGAACTCGGAAAAGACGAGTATCATGTAGACTAATGAAAAAAGTAGTAATAATTATACCGCTTGTTATTCTAGCCGCCTGCTTAAAATTAACGGGTTCTTTTGCGTATAAAACTATCGATAT
>CAYLTM010000073.1:3650-4255 GCA_964386495.1 uncultured Leptospirales bacterium | reverse complement strand
GAAACATGATATGCAGTTTCCTGAAAGCTGTTCTGTCGATTGGATTTATAAAGTCAACATGCTTCAGACAGAGAAAAACATCGGCGTAGTTTTGTTGAAAAAAGAACTTGTTTGGGTAGATATTAGAAAAGACTCGGTCAAGTTGAATAAGGACAGTAAAGTAGTATACGGAAATATCAGTAATTTGACAAAAGGAAATTATAAAATTGTTATAGTCAATGAAGATGTTATTGCTGATGAAATGGAATTTGAAATATATGAGGATAATAACTGGTAAACTGAAAGGAATGAATATTCCCTTCAAGAATAAAAAGTATAAAGATGCTGACGTTACTACCGACAAGGTTAAGGAAGCATTGTTTGATATAATCGGGAGTTCCGTTTACGGAAGTTCATTTATGGATTTATATGGATGTTCCGGACAAATAGGTTTTGAGGCATTTAGTCGTGGGGCTTGCAGCATTCTTATAAATGAGAACAATAAAGACAGATTCGATTTTATTAAAAATTTTGATTCAAAAATTGATCCTGATGAGAAAATAATTCTGTGCAGAATGTCCGATTTTGAATGTATTAATTATGCGGGTGATAAAAGCTATAAATTT
>CAYLTM010000073.1:872-3596 GCA_964386495.1 uncultured Leptospirales bacterium | reverse complement strand
CTTGATCCTCCATATCCAGATGCTATCGGAAAAAACAAATATGAGGAAATTGTGCTTCATATTATGAATTCATTAATAATGAATGATGATGCGACAATAATAATACAGCATCAAAAGAATATTACACCGAAATTTGATCCGGAAAAATGCAGAAGATACAATTACGGCAGTAATTCTTTAACATTTATAAAAGTAAATAATTAATATTATGAAGGGATTGATATATAAAATTAAAGCATTGCTGAAAATAATTTTAATTACATGCTCATTGTTTGTTATCTTGATTGCAATTAACGGGGCTCGTATACTTCTATGTAAAAATCAGGAACTTGTGAGATCTGACGCGATAATTGTTCTCGGTGCGGGAGGCAGGGGAAGTAAGCCGTCACCGGTTTTTCGGGAACGTATAAATCATGCAGTAAATTTGTACAAACAAGGTTACAGTAGATTCATTATATTTACCGGCGGTCGAGGTTTTCTTCAGGAACCTGGTGAAGCGGTTATCGCTAAAAATTACGCTGTTAAAAAAGGCGTTCCAATCCAGTCGATACTTATAGAAAATATGTCTAAAAATACTTACGAAAATCTTCTTTTCGCGAAATATATTGCTGATAAATATAACCTTAAAACTTTTATAATTGTAAGTGATCCCTATCATCTTAAAAGGGCAATGGAAATATCAGAGGATATTGGATTAATATCAGTACCCTCGTCAACGCCGACAACAAGGTTTATCAGTTTTGGATTAAAAGCGGAATTTCTTTTCAAGGAATCATATTATCTTTTGCTATATGAAACAGAAATGATTGTAAAAAATATTTTGATTAGTAGATGAGCCAATGTATGACGCTTCGCTAGTCGAGAATGTCATCGCCCCATTTTAGTTTTTCCCGTAATACCGCGAAATAATTTCTATGCGGCGGTTTTATTAGCTTAATATATTTATCAGACAACTGAACTGTAATAATGTCTTTAACAGTGAGCGGCAGATTAATCTGTCCGTCTAAAACTATTTGTGCACTGTCTATTGCAGCATCAAGCTGTATGCAGAGTTTGTCGCTGCCGCCGAGGACTATTGGTCTTGCTGTTAAGGTATGCGGGGCGATAGGTGTGATTACTATTGCCTTGAGATCAGGTTTTATTATCGGTCCGCCAGCGGAAAGATTATAGGCTGTTGAACCTGTTGGTGAAGATATTATAATTCCATCAGCACGGTATGTGTTTACAAAAACGTCATTAGCGAAAATTTTAATCTTTATCATACGTGCCAGTAAATTGCTTTTAGTAATTACAATATCATTTAAAGCGAAATAATCGGTGCAATTATATGAAAGATTCAGAAAATATCTATCTTCAGTAGAATAATCACCGCATAATATTGAATCTATCAGTGAAAAAGATTCTTCCTCCTTCACATCGGTTAAAAATCCCAGATTTCCCATGTTGACAGCGAGTATTGGTTTTTTTATATCGGCGACCATTCGGCTGCATCTTAAAAGTGTTCCATCGCCGCCAATTACTATTATGAAATCACAAAGGTTATAGTCGTTGTTTGAAATAATATTTACATTTTTTGACAATAAATAATCCTTACAGATATGGTAGAATCTTATTGCTTTATCTTTTTCATGATTATATATTATAGCGGTGGTTTTCATTTATTTTTTTATTATCGAAGGATTAATTTATATGATAAATATCGCCCGGCATTTTAGTACCGGGCGGATACTACTACCATTCGTCGTTTTGCAGGTCTTTATATTTCTCTCTAACCTTTGCGGATATATCATCAATGTAAAAATAATTCCATTGTCCAAGTCGTTCGGTTGAACCAGGATTATAAATTATTTTAGTTATTTTAAGAAATTTTGCCTGAGAAAGATATTTATCTTCTTGAATAATATCTTTTGTAAGACGGACAGTTAATTTTCTCCAGCCTAGGAAATTTAATTTATCATACGATAATTTGTGAACTTTTTCATCGGCATCAGTAACAACAAGCGATAATTCACCAGAAAACTTTTTGCCGTAAACCCACATGGATATTGACTGACAATAATCTTTAATAATAAGCGGTTTAGGAAGAGTTATTGTTGCGTTATCTCCCTGTTTTCCGTATACTTTTACGCCAATATATTTTTTTGATCCTTTAACTGGAGCCGGGTACTGGTCACGTATCTGGAGTTCCACTTTTTGATCCTTTGTAACCTTAATGGCTATCATAGTGTTATCATAATTATTTGTTTCAAAATCTTCAAGGATTATTTCTCGGTAAACCTGGTCGCTTAACACAGATTCTTCAGCAGCCGGTTTTTCAGCTTCCGGTGATTCACCTGCTGGTACGGGCTCCTGTGCTGTTAATGGAATTACTGCCGCGATTATTAAAATGAAAAATAACAAATGTTTCATTTATTTTATTCTCCTAAAATTATTATTAGCACCTCTGAAAATTGATTTTATAATTTTTAGAGGTTCCCTTATGTAAAAGTATTTACAATACGAGGGTACATCCGCTATAAGTATAATAATAAAAACTCGTATTTATGTCAACTTATTTTATTGACAAAGCAGAGTATTATTTTTCTTTTTCCTTAATATATAAACAGAGGTAATTTATGCCCCGCAGAAATGACATCAAAAAAATTATGATTATTGGATCAGGTCCAATTGTGATCGGTCAGGCGTGTGAGTTCGATTATTCCGGTTCTCAGGCATGTAAAGCAT
>CAYLTM010000073.1:545-862 GCA_964386495.1 uncultured Leptospirales bacterium | reverse complement strand
CGAGGTTGTGCTGATAAACTCTAATCCCGCGACAATTATGACGGATCCGGATCTTGCACATAGGACATATATTGAACCAATTACACCGGATATTGTTGAAAAGATTATACAGGTTGAAAGACCGGATGCTATTTTACCGACAGTTGGCGGTCAGACGGCTTTGAATACAGCTATGAGTCTTCATAAATTAGGTATTCTTGAAAAGTACGGTGTGAAGCTGATAGGTGCTAATATAGAATCTATCGAAAAAGCCGAGGATCGTGAGCAATTCAAAAAAGCCATGATAAAAATCGGCATAGAAGTCGCTAAATCTGTAA
>CAYLTM010000073.1:0-535 GCA_964386495.1 uncultured Leptospirales bacterium | reverse complement strand
TGTTTTGAATCAATTGAAGCTGCCGGTTATTATACGTTCTGCGTTCACATTGGGTGGAAGCGGCGGAAATATTGTATATAACAAAGAAGACTATTATGATCTTGTCAGAAAGGGTTTAGAGGAATCACCGATTAATCAAGTAATAATTGAAGAATCATTGCTTGGTTGGAAGGAATACGAGCTTGAAGTCATGAGAGATACAGCGGATAATGTTGTGATTATTTGCTCGATTGAAAATCTTGACCCGATGGGAATACACACCGGGGACTCTATAACTATAGCTCCGCAGCAGACGCTTACAGATGTTGAATATCAGCGGCTGCGGGATTACTCCATCAGAATAATACGTGAAATAGGCGTAGATACCGGCGGGTCAAATATACAGTTTGCTGTTAATCCCGAAAACGGCAGAGTAATCGCCATTGAAATGAATCCTCGTGTCAGCAGAAGCTCCGCACTTGCCTCAAAGGCGACAGGGTTTCCGATAGCTAAAATTGCGGCAAAACTCGCGGTGGGTTACACTCTCGATGAAATA
>CAYLTM010000072.1:15574-18446 GCA_964386495.1 uncultured Leptospirales bacterium | reverse complement strand
CATTAAACCGGAAGACCTGCCATTCGCGGCGGAACTTATGAAGGTGAAAACCGGCGAAGAAAAATGGGAGGGCACTGCCGAACGTTTGCTGCGCAGCTTTGGTCTTAGTCTGCTTGTAAAAGAATCGTTATATATGACGGTGAATTCTTATATTAACAATAACGACTTGAAGGGTATCGTTGTGTTTTATAAAATTTCCGAAGATGAGCCTAAGACCACTGGTGAATATCCGAAGGATAGCCTTGCCAATAAAATTGAAATTAAGGGTGATTCTGTATTTTTCAGATGGCTGAAAAGCGAATTGTTCCAGCGGTTTAATTATAACTGTTGTGATGACATGACCGATTTTTATCACCACCCGTTTGCGGTAACGCCGGAAGGGCTTATTAAAAGCGGCGGAATAAAACACAAAAAGGATGACCGCGACAGTATATTCGACAGAAGCAGGTATATTCTTGGTTGGGACAACAAAAAAAAGATACTTTTAATAGAGCAAAAAATCACCAATATTATAAATGAAATAAAAAAGATTACCGCTGAAATTAATAAACACGAATTTGAGCAGCGTACATTTGAAGAGAGTCTATCCGCGGCTAAAGAGCTCGCGAAGTTTGATAATTTCAATCTGGTGAACTGGGAAAACGACGCGCGGGAAGCTCTGCGTTTTGAAGACGAACAAAAAAGCATAAGAGAAACTTCTGCATCACTAAAAGAAATAGAAGAGAAACTGAACAGGATTACCGCTGAACTGAAAGAACTTTCCGGACAGCGTGATGAGATTTTCGGTGAAAAATCCGTTCTGGAGAATTCGCTTTCAGTGATGAAAAATAAATTTGCCGACCTTGAAAAATCCGCTGCCGGCGCGGCTGCCGCTTATGCTGATGAAAAATATGAAGAATGCCACAGTTATCTGAAAACTCTCGTGAAAAAATCCGCGTCAACACTCGATGAATGGTCTGATATCGAAAACACAATTCGTGCGGCATTAACTTCAAAAAAAGACTCTAACATAAAAGAAAAGTCTACTCTATCGTCAAAGTCCGCCAGACTGATGGCGAATTTTAATAACGCTTATCCGGAAGACACAATGTCATTTTCCGCGGACATAGAATTTCGCGGCGATTACGAAAACTTTTTCAGAAAACTTTCTGATGATGATCTGCCTAAATTCGAGAAAAAATTTAAAGATCTTCTTAAAGAAAAAACCATCCAGGGTATCGCGCTGTTTAAACAAAAGCTGGAATCTTTCGGAACAGACATCTGCGAAAAAATTGAAAACATTAACAAGTCTCTCCGCGAAATTGAATACAATTCCGGTACCTTTATTGAGCTTGAGGTTACCGATGTCCCGGACACCATAATCCGAGACTTCAAAGGCGACCTTCGTTTATGTCTGGAGGACACAGCAGGCCGTCAGGATTATTATACCGAAGAAAAATTTCTACAGGTGAAAAAGATTCTTGATAAATTCAAAAGCCACGAATATGCCAACTGGGTTGACCGCGTAACAGATGTAAGAAACTGGTATCGCTTCAACGCGCGGGAACGCTGGAAATCGGACAATTCTGAAAAGGAGTTCTATTCGGATTCTTCGGGAAAATCCGGCGGTCAGAAAGAAAAGCTGGCGTACACCATACTTGCGTCCGCGCTTGCGTATCAGTTCGGGCTCGAATGGCAGACTACGAAATCGCGCTCATTCCGATTCGCGGGAATCGACGAGGCGTTCAGCCGCGGCTCCGACGACAGTGTTCGCTACGGTCTGGAACTTTTCAAAAAACTGGATTTGCAGTTATTGCTGATTACTCCGCTTCAGAAAATCCACATCATTGAAAATTATATCAATTCTCTTTTTGTGATTTCTAATAACGATGACGGCTCATTTTCACGAACGAGAAGAATAACCATTGAGGAACACAAAAAGAAAAGGATGGAATCGGATTGATTACACCGCGGCAGATATTTGACAAGGCTCTAAAAAAATATCCGTTGTATTTAAAGTCTCTCATAACCGGTGAAAAGTTTTTTCCGTTAAATATTAAATTCGCGAAAATTAATCCGGCGGACGCTCTCGAAGACTACACTTCTATCGACCGTTGGATAGAATCTTTACACGACAATTCTGCATTAGTTAAGGGTTATGGTTATAAGGTTGATTACAAAACTGTCAACAACCGTAAAATCGGCAGCCAGCAGTTTCCCGACAGAATATTCTTTGATGATGATGCGGACTATTTAAAATATGTCGGTAAATCGGACGAAGCCGCTCTTTTTAAAAACGTTAGTAATCTTCTGCTTGATAAATATCAAAACAGCTATCCATTGGTTAAGGACTTTTGCATAAACAATAGTGAAGTGATTATCCGCAGCGGACGGGAAATTTCCAATGTCTGTAAAGTTGTAGATTATTTCATACAAAATAATCATCCCGGAATTTATATCCGCGAGATACCGCTTGACATTGATACTAAATTCATTGAGAATTTCTCTAAAATAATTTCCGGTTTACTCGACATCGTTATTAGTGAACATATACAAACAGACCAGAAACTTTTTGAAAAACGTTATAATCTCAAATATGCTGAACCTTTAGTGCGGATTAATATTCTCGATGTAGACATTGCAGCGAAAATGTTTTCAGGTATAAATGATATATCGCTTACTGTTTCAGATTTCAGCAGTTTAAAAATCCCCGTGAAAAATGTAATCATCATTGAAAATAAAACAAACTTTTCCAACATACAAAATTTTCTGACACTGCCGCAGTTGTCCGGCACCATTGCTGTATTCGGCAGCGGGTACGCGGTAAACAATCTTCAAAATAGCCGATCGCTAAAAAACAAACGTATTCTTTATTGGGGAGACATTGACCCGC
>CAYLTM010000072.1:6670-15564 GCA_964386495.1 uncultured Leptospirales bacterium | reverse complement strand
CTGAAAGCCTGCTGATGGATTCCAAAACTTTCCTATCGCACGAAAACTATTTAACAGACGCTCCGAATATTTCAACTGTTTCTAAACTGTGTTTAACTGAGGATGAATCACAATTATTCAATGATATTAACAACCGTAATAATCTAAACCGTCTCGAACAGGAACGGATTCTGCATAGTTACGCAAAAATGACGATTTTGCGGATTTTGTAGTATTATTTGCAGTTTATTGATATTTTTAATTTCAGGAAAAAGTGTCAGAGTAAAGAATAAAATTTATAAAAAAAATTGCTTTACAGACTTAAGGAATTTTATAATTGCATCTATAGGTTAATTGATTTCGAGTGAATAAATAATTTTCACATAAATTATAAATTGATTAACCAATAACAAATATAAAGAGGGTATTATGAATATTCCAGTGTGGCAGTATATTTTGTCTATGTCATTGTACGTTATCTTTTTGATGATAATGGTACATTTTATGCGCCGTTATATCAAGGCTGCGATGATTTTCTGGCTCGTTGTTCCGGTTGTTGTTATTATCGGACTTTTTATTGGTATTTTCGAAATTACAGGCGGATGGTTTCGTTGGGCGAAAACATTCAGTGTTTTATTACCTACTGCGATTGTCGGTATAATGCGTATTGCAAATTATGAAAAACGTGAAGGCTGGTGGGAATTTTTCCGCAAGGATTGGGTCTATTGGTTCGTTTATGCAATACTTTTTCTCAACATTGCCGAAGCTACAGCTAAAGACGCGACAATGCACAATTGGGCTAATGCTCTATCCGGGTTCATTCTTTGTGCAACAATTCCTTTTGCTCCAAAATATTGGAAAATCTCAAATGAAAAACATGGTGATCTAATCGCTTACACAACTGTGGCGTGGAATTTTCTATACACTTCATGGAATGCATGTTTTGTTTTCGCGGAAAATCCAGGATTTTTCGCAAGTTCAGTTTGTATCCTGCTGGCAGCCGAACTTTATCCGTTGATTATTAAACGTCCTGAAATTTATATAACTGCACGTGTATATACTCTGGCGTTTCATATTATGGCTCGTGTATTATTTATAAACAAAGATGGTCAGCACACAGATATTTTTACACCAATCATGGGATCAGCTAATTGGGCAAATGCTAATGTTCTTTACTACTGGGGAATTATCAATGTATGTCTTCATGTGCCGTATCTTTTCTGGTATTTATGGCAGCTTCATTCCCGTAAAGATGAAATATCTTTTTTGCGCGGTAAGAGCAGCTTAGCAAGTTAATAAATGAAATGCCGCGTAGTAATATGCGGCATTTTTTATAACTAGTTTCTGGTTGATTGAACTGTGTGAAAATCAACTCATGAATTAAATACAAGATACTGGGCACTGTTTAGAAATGGGAGGTTGAATGATACTATCCTATGCGTTTAAAAATATTTTCAGAAACCGTAGAAGGTCGTTAATTACCATTTTATCGATATTTTTCGCTGCAATGGTTGTTGGGTTTATGCAGGGTTGGGTGAGCGGTTTATTAAATTCATTTTGGGATACCTTCATTCAATACCAGTCCGGGCATGTGCGTGTCGCAAGTAAAGAATTTATTAAAAGAGAAAGATTCCTTCCAGTCGATGAATACATAAGTGACTCTAACAATCTCAAGAAACAGCTGCTGGAAATAGAACATGTGAAATCCGTTGAGGAGCGTGTCCGGTTCAGTCTCCTTTTGTCGAATGCCGATAATACTGAGCCCGCTGTCGGAGTTGGTCTGGATCTTCAAAAAAACAGTTATAATTTAAAAGACAAAATCTTAAAAGGTGAATTTTCTGATAGCGGGGTTTACATTGGACGACATCTCGCGGAACGATTAAAACTATCAGTGGGCGACACAATTTTGATAGCCGCAAAAACATCTGAAGGTGGACTTAACGGAATTAAAGCTGATGTTAAGGGTGTCATAGCGATGGGTGTCGCTGCTTATGATAAAAAATATTTTTTCATGTCTATAGAAACCGCAAGAACACTGTTGAAACTCAACGGAAGCTGCAATGAAATCATTATTTTCGCCGACAATAGTGAAAACACTGATGCAATCAATATGAAAATAAAAAATATTATAAAAGATGATTATATTTCTCAGACATATATTGAACAGTCCGGAGGGGTCTATGATCTTTTTGAAAAGGGAAAGATTTTTTATTTTATTATTGAAGGGATCATAATGTTTCTCGCGTCGTTCGTAATCATCAATACTCTTATGATGGCTATTCTTGAACGTGTCCGTGAGATCGGTACCCTTAAAGCTCTTGGGTTTTCCGACAACGAAGTTTTTCGGCTTTTTACCTTTGAAGGTGCTATTATGGGTGTCATCGGCGGTATTACTGGTGCACTGTTCGGATTTTCAATAATTTATTATCTGTCAATTAATGGAATAAATTTTGAAAACGCGATATCGACGATAGACATGCCGTTTCCATATATCATGAAACCGAAGGTAGATGTATATCAGCCAATAATCGCAATGATAATCACCATAACAGTACCGGTAATTTCCTCGATGATTTCCGCTAGACGAATAAGGCGTATATCGCCAGCGGATGCTTTAAAAAAGTAATGACCATTATATTAAACTAATTATTTTTACTGATTAATCCTTAAGCACTCAACAGGCTTAAGCTTAACGACTTTAGATGCGGGGAAATACGACGCGATAATGCTTGCGGCAAATGATAATATGGTAATCGCGAAAATCTGCGTGAGTGGCCATGTGGACTTCACAACACCTCCGACGTTGGACATCACGCTTGTTCCGCTGGTAGAGAACGCGTTAATGTCGATTCCGAAAGTTACAAAGTAAAGGTTTATCAGACAACCGGCAACAATACCGCTGAAACATCCAGCGATACCGATGACCGCACCTTCTATAAGAAAAATGTATTTAACTTCACTATCGGTCATCCCCAAAGCCTTCATTGTCCCAATTATCCTCTGTTGCTGATACACGGAAATGATCATTGTGTTTAAAATTCCTACCATGGCAATTATCATCATAAATAGGATAATCACACTGCTGCCTTTTTTTTTCATAGTAGTTACTGCTGCAAGATCCGCCGCTTCTTCATGCCATGTTTTCACATTCATTCCAGGGAATAAGTCTTTTATTTTTTCAGCCATGCTTTTTGCTAGATTGGAACTCTTAGTTTTTACAGCTATTTCAGATATGCTATTTATACCAGATTGATTCTGTAGCTCGTCAAGCTTCATTATTATTGCCATATTATTAATCAGCGGATCCGGACAGCTGATTATTCCGCACACAGTAAGTTCAATGGAGTTTATCATGCCGCTTGATGTTTTGAACGAATTGTATAAAACATCTCCCATTGAAAGTTTCATGTCTTCTGATAATTGCTTGCCGATTAGGCAGCCGTTTTTTTCAAGTGATCCAATGGTGATATATTCCATTAGGTTGAAAACCGATTGATCCCGGATGGCATCAATACCAATTGTTATTACAGGCAGAGTGTCCTGTCCGTTATCGGCTTCAGTCGTTATATTCAGTCGCGGTGTTGTTCCTGTAATTTCCGGCAGCCTATTAATTTCGCTGATTACTTTTTCGTAATCGGTTATCCTGCCTTCAGCATCGAACGGGTAATCTTCGTTAAACGCTGAAGATCGAATCTTCAGATGCCCTGTTGAAAAATTGATAATATTATTTATTGATAACTGATCGATACCTTCAAGCATACCCGCAATGAAAATATAAAAAGCAACACCAAATGACAGCATAAGAAAACTAAGAATCGTCCGGCGTTTTTCTTTGAGAAGATTTTTTACCGCAATCTTAAATATATACTTCATAATAAGCCGCCAGCCTCTTTGTTTTCAATAACACCATCGCGTAGAGAAATTACTCTTGAGGCGTGTTTCATTATGAGCGGGTCGTGGGTGGAAAATATAAATGCTGTCTTTTCGATATGATTTAATTCACGCATCAATTCAACTATCGATTCTCCGGTAGCGGAGTCGAGATTCGCAGTTGGTTCATCAGCGAAAACGATCTTAGGGTTTTTTATCAAAGCCCTCGCAATGGATACTCGTTGCTGTTGACCGCCGGATAGTTCAGATGGGTGTCGTTTTTCAAGACCAATTAGTCCGACTTTAGTAAGCATGCTGTCAATTTTCCGGCGGATTTCATCATCAGTAATATTTTTAAGAAGCTTAAGCGGCATTTCGATATTTTCATAAACATTTAAAACAGGGATAAGATTATATGTCTGAAAAATAAAACCAAAATAATTTCGACGGTAAATGGTTAGAAACGCATCCCTCTGACCGGTAAGTTCTTCATTGTTCAAAAATATATTTCCGCTGTCTGGTCTGTCAATACAGCCGAGACAATTTAAGAGCGTTGTTTTTCCTGAACCTGAAGGTCCGACTATAGCGGCGAAATCATTGTTTGCAAAACCTAAATTGATATTTTTCAAAGCTCTGAATTCCACCTTGCCGGAAGTATAACTCTTGTTAAGATCTTTCACAGTGAGCATGTAATCACCCCTTAAAAATTTGCTTCAAGTTTTATGCCGCCCGCATATTTGCCGAAAACTTTTTTCGAATATTCCTGCATGCCGCTTCCATTTGAAAACATTAAGTAGGCGGTAGCTTCAAGTCCGTTGTTGATAGTTATAGCGGCTGATGGTATATAGAGAATGCTGTAATCTGTTATACTTTGGAACATTGAAAAGCCGCCGCTTAAAAACTCATCGAATGTGTAAGTTGACCCTAAGTAAGCGGCGAATTTTCCTAGTGTATAAGCGTCCTGCAGGGGAACATATTTATTTTCCGAGTCGGCGCCCTGACCATTATAATATATCAGTGCTTCGGAAAAAAGTCTGCCGTCAAAAAAACTATAGTCCGTGCCGGTGTTAGCTTCTGCGTATTTTTTGGTAAGTCCGTCGTAAACACAATATGACAGGGAACCGTTTATACCAATAACAGCATCACCCTTAACCGCAATACCGCCTTTGGTTCTTCCCTTCTGTACATTGCTCTTTTCCCGATATTTTCTGTCCATTCCGGTTCGAAGGATTATGGTGCTTATGTCGAAAGCAGAGAAGTTTCCAGCAAGCTCCATACCTGTAATATAGCTGTTGTAATCATCGAAATATGACGCGAACATTTCCAATTCTGCAAGATCGCCTAATGTATAAGCGATGTCCATTGAAAGGAGTCCTTCTTTGTCATATGACAGATCCGTAAAAGCCACAGTTTTGTTTATGTCAAATGGGTTGTATAGCCCCGGTATTCCAAGGTTGATGTATGTTTTACCGGCGGTATAGCTGTTCGAGCCTCGATTATATCTTATGAATGAGCGCATAATTTTCAAATCGTATTTATCGTTTAACTCTTCGGCTCGTGCGAAATTCAGGTATAGTCTGCCGTCGCCGTAGAACCTCCAGTCACCTCTATTTTTTTCGAGTATCAGTCTGTTTTCCAGAGTGTCGGAAAATGGAGTCCCGTCGTTACTCGTGACACCGGCTGTATTAATTATCACACCCCGTAATTTCAACAGCTCATCAGCGGGAGCTTTGCTGACAGAATAGGTCTTATTAGTGCTTACTTCCGGCGTAAGTCCCTCGTTAATGTTCGTTGCGGGGTTTCCAGAGGGGTCATTCAAATTCAGCTCAGCCGCAAAGCCTACAGATACGGTATTGGCTATTAAGAATATCGCGAATATATATAAGGTGATTATTCTCGTTTTGATCATCGTCGAAGTGTTCATTTTTTCAAATTACCTTTTGTAAAAACTGAATCATCCAACGGCTCGTTTATTTGGATATCTTCAAATTCAATATGTGTTATTGAATCTTTTTTCCGAAGATCGCGGATTGTAATTTTATGAGCGATATATTTATCCTGTATTTTTTTAATATTTTCCTCCTCGATAATCCTTATCAGCCTGCCGCCCTTCGCGTACAGTTCGATTTTCAAGGGAACATTGTATTGTGTATCAATAAGCATTATCTGTTTTTCATATCGGGCTTGCGGAGATATCGCGGACAGAGTAATTCTCGAGCATTTCCTGTCGCGGAAAACCTCATCACCTGAAAATACGGGATCATATTGTGTTTTATATTTTTCACTTTCCATCATATCTTCATAGGATATATCGCTGCCCATTAGTCCCTGTTTCAGCAGATGTCCGGAAATTTTCATAATGTCATCAGCGTCAGGAAAATATATCCACAGCTCGTCTATGATTTTCAGATATTTTACACCGGAATCTTCCGGGTTCGTGAATGTCATGAAGGATTTACCGCCCTCGTCCTTGGAAAAACCATAAAACTTTTTTACAAGTTTTCGTTCCCCCTTAATGATTATCATTACCGCGGAATATTTTTGTGTAGTAAACGACTGGTTGTCTTCAACCTTTTTGATAATTATTTCAGCGGTATCATCACCTATAGCCGGTAGTAAGCAAAGGAAAGTTATCAGGGCAGCGTAACAAAGTTTTACCATATTGTTTCCTCCCATTAGGAAATAGTATTATGTGTAAAATGTTGAATTTGTCAAGTACTTATTCCATGATGTACGGTAAGGTTGAGAAGGGGCGACATGGCTCATATTCATAATTTTCAGTTGTTAATGCTGATAATATGTTGAGTCCAAGCGGTGTAAAGCACGATAATGAATTTATCGTAAGCCCTGTTTCATTCTGAATGAACGGAGCGTAAAAAAAACCGCTGCAAGATAATGAATAGAAAAATTAATTTTAAAAACATTTTTTTACATTAAAAAAACTAACAATTTTAGAATCAAGTATAATTTTACTGTATAAAATGTTATTAATAAATAAAGTATATTACGGAAGTATGTAGTAATTTATTTGAAAAATATGAAATAGCATGCCAATAATAAATTTTTTGATTGACCAGCATTCTAATTTTCTGGAAATTAGATGTTTGGAAAAGTGATAAATCGACATTATTTAGCTTGATTTGAAATATTAAGAAGAAATGGAGAATCGATATGGAAAGGATAATCAGAATTTTTACGGAAAATTGGCGATTTTCATTTCTGGTAACAGCGGTTATACTTTTATTCGGTATACTTACTCTGCCGATGCTGCGGCGTGAAATTCTTCCGCCTGTCAATTTCGCAAAGGTTACAATACAGACATTTTACCCCGGTGCGTCGCCTGAGGAGGTTCAAGATAAAATCACTACTGTAATTGAAGAAGAGCTTCGAGGAGTCTCGGGGATAAAAGATGTTAGTTCTGTTTCGCAGAATAATTTAAGCGAAATTAATGTGCGTATAGATATTGACTCCGGCAGGAATCAGGAAATTGTAAATGAAATAAATCGTGCTGTTCAGCGTGCGGAAAGTCAGCTGCCTGCCGAACTTCCGCAAGGACCTTCAATACTTGAACAGAAGGCTAAAGAAATTCCAATACTTGAAATCGCTGTAACAGGCGGAACGATAGGCGTTTGTAGAATGCGTGATGGAATCGCGGAGCAGCTTGAAACGGTAATAAATGAAGTACCGGATGTTGCGCGTGTTCGTCTTACCGGAAACAGTGATAGACAATTCCAGATAATTATGTCATCGGAAAAATTGGCAAAAATGGATGTCGGATATAACGATGTTTCACGAGCGTTGACATCGCGTTTGATAAACATTCCAGCGGGAAATATCAGCGATGGTCAAACAGTTCAGCTTGTCCGTGTTATGGGTAAAACAAAATCCATCGAAGAAATCGGCAATATTATTTTACGCGCGAACGACACGGGGAACGCGGTACGTATAAGTGATGTCGCTGATGTTGTCGATTGCGGAAGCACGCCAAAAGTACGCGTCAGGTTTAACGGTAATGACGCGACTCTTTTAACAATTACCAAAAAAGAAGACGCTGACGCTATTGAGGTTATCTCAAAATTAAACAACGCGGTATCCGCCTTCGCAAAAAAGACTCCTAAGGAATTTCAAATATCTGTCTATCGTGATGCCGGCAAAGACATCGATAATCGTTTGGGAATAGTCACGTTCAACGCGGTTGCGGGATTTATTGTCGTGCTTATGATTCTTTTTCTATTTCTACCGGGTCGTGTTGGTTTAATGAGTGCGATAAGCCTTCCTGTATCAACCCTTGGAACAATAGCGGTAATGGTTGTGCTTGGTGCTGATTTCAATGTCATAACAATGGTTTCTCTGGTTATTTGTCTTGGAAATCTCGTCGATAACTCAGTTGTTGTTTCCGAGTATTATATTAGACTTCGGGAAAAAGGTGTTGAAGGCGCCGAAGCCGCCATTGAATCCGCGAAACAGTTCTGGGTACCATTCACCGCTTCAACAGTTACTATAGTCGCGGCGTTCCTTCCAATGCTTGTTACAAAAGGCGTGCTTGGCGAATTCATTAAGTGGATTCCGATTATCGTTACTATTGCACTATGTATGAGCTTACTTGAAGCACTGCTGCTGCTGCCCGCGAGATTACGGTTTTTCGGTACCGTACCTGAGAAAAAAAAGAAGGAATCCAAAATTCAGAATATTTTCAGCAGAGTAGAAACTAATTTTGAATCAATGATCTCTCTATCTCTTAGACATCGGATGAGCACATTCTGGATATTATTGCTTCTTGTTTTCGGTTCCATAGGAATCACTGTAGCGTTTAATAGATTTGAATTGTTTCCCGCGGAAGGTGTTGAATACTACACAGCGCGTTTCAGTACTGCCGCTGGTACCGGCATTGCGGTTACCGATAAAGTGGGAGCTCAAATAGCAGAAGCAATGACCGAAAAACTCGGACGGGCTAATGTGATTTCGACTCTAGTACAATCGGGATTACAACAGACGGGGTTTTCAGATCCTCAGGCAAAACGGGGCGAGCACGTTGGACTGATTAT
>CAYLTM010000072.1:4517-6619 GCA_964386495.1 uncultured Leptospirales bacterium | reverse complement strand
CTAATCCTGAAAAACTGGATCAGATCGTTCATGAATTTCTCGCGAAAATCCGCAACGTGCCCGGCGTGCTGAACGCTGAAACCGATGAAGAACCGGCCGGTAGGGAATATCAGCTTAATATCAATCCAATGATAGCTGCTAAAGCTCAGGCAAATGTTGAACAGATCGGTCGTCAGCTTCGCACAGCTCTAGAGGGATTTACAATCGCGAAAATCAATGTTGATGGAAAAGAACGCGATGTCGTTTTGAAGAGCGGTGATAAAGAAAAAACCAATATTAAGAATATTTCAGATATGGAAATCCAGTCACAGATAGGAACCCTCGTACCTTTGAACCTAATAGCGACATTCACAGAAGGCGAGGCTCCTCGTGCTCGTAAAAACTATAATTTCCGTAAAGCAATAACAATTACCGCGGATACTGATACGGATATCATCACTTCGGCTTCAGCAAATAGGGAAGCGAAAAATATATTTGAATCACTTATTGGTGATGATACTTCTGTTAACGCTGTTTTCGGCGGAGAAGAAGAATCGACCAGAGACTCTATCTATTCTCTGTCGGTAGCACTTCTAATAGCGGTAGTCGGAATTTTCGCGACACTGGTTTTAACATTCAAGAGTTTTAAAACACCGGTATTGATTTTATCGACCATTCCTCTTGGTCTCGTAGGGGTAATGATTTCATTTACTATCACGCAGACCCCTCTTGGCTTTATGTCTTTTGTGGGGATCGTCGGATTATCCGGAGTAGTAATCAACTCCGCTATTGTGCTTGTTGATTATATTGAAACACTCCGTGCTTCGAAACCGGAACTTTCTGTAACAGAAATTGTGCTGACAGCTTCGCGTGAAAGATTCCGTGCCGTGCTTGCGACAGGGCTTACAACTGTTATTGGACTTTTTCCGACAGCAATCGGTCTTGGCGGATATGATTCCATTCTTGTGCCGATAACGTTAGCGTTATCATGGGGAATGATTGTTGGCACTCTTTTAACGCTTGTATGGATTCCATCCGGGTATGTCATGCTTCATAGCGGTTCAGGGAAGTAATAGGTTTTTTCGAAAATTAGATTGAAAAGTTTGCTTAGAAGAATGAAATATTTATGATTTTAAATATTGACAAAATCAATTCGGTTATTACTTTAAACATACTAATAATACAAGCAGGAGAATATCGTGCCGGATAAAACATCTTGGGTTTATACAGAAAAAGTTAAGCAACATTTTATGAATCCAAAAAACATATTGCAGGTGAGTGAAGAGGAATATAACGCGGATGCTGATGGGATGGTTGGATCCCCCGCCTGCGGTGATATGATGAAGGTTTACCTGAAAATTACGGATAATAAAATTATAGATTTCAAGTGGAAAACGTTTGGATGTGCTTCAGCCATAGCTTCGACATCCGCGTTATCAGAATTGATCATGAAAAATGGCGGTATGTCTCTCGACAAGGCCTACACAATAACGCCAGAAGATATTATCACTGAACTTGGCGGACTACCCGCAAATAAGATTCATTGTTCAGTGTTGGGAGACAAGGCTCTTCAGGCGGCGATAGACAGTTATTTCGAAAAAAACAAAATGGTGAATCCCTACAAAAAAGCCGAATCCGAGATAATCTGCGATTGTAAAAATATCTCCAGAGAAGATATCCGAATGGAAGTTCTTGAAGGTGCTGAAGATTTCGCGGCATTACAGAAACGCACCGAAATCTCAACTGTATGCGGTAAATGCAGAGAAAAGGCAGAGTCGGTATTTAATGAATACCGTAAAAAGTACTATTCCGAAGAAATATATAAACCGGTAGAATAAAATGAAAACAATTTATTTAGATAATAATTCCACAACTCCGCTGCTTCAAGAAGTAAAGGAAGGCATTATCGACATTCTACATCGATACGGAAATCCATCATCGATGCATACTGAGGGTAGGGCTGTACAATCGCTTATGGACGACGCAATTAAAAATATTGCTGATTTCTATGGGTGTAATCCGCGAGATATGATTTTCACCTCATGTGCTACTGAGTCTAACAATATGATTATGAAAATGCTTTTGCAGAACTTCCTGACTTTTTTGAACCATTCGCATTCTTG
>CAYLTM010000072.1:0-4507 GCA_964386495.1 uncultured Leptospirales bacterium | reverse complement strand
GAAAAATGGGGTAGCGGTTACTTATGCGAAGGTCTCGCCGGATGGGGTTGTTGATCCTGAAACTGTTAAGCGTGAAATACGCAGTGAAACGAAACTCATCTCAGTGATGTTCGCGAATAATGAAATTGGAACTATACAGCCCATCGAAGAAATTGGGAAGATCGCACATGAGAAAAATATTTTCTTTCATACTGATGCGGTTCAAGCCTCAGGGAAGATTCCTTTTTCGCTTAAAGATTTTCCAGTGGATGCCGCATCTTTCTCCGCTCATAAGATGTACGCCCCAAAAGGAATTGGTTTGCTATATGTGAAAAACCTTAACGATAAAAAAGGCATATTGAAACCATTGTTGTTTGGAGGGCATCAAGCTCGCGGATTCCGAGCTGGGACAGAAAACACTTTTGGAATAATCGCATATGGCATAGCTTGTAAAGTCATGAAGAAAATGATTAAGACCGACATGGAGCACATGAGATTCCTTAGAGATACATTCGAAGAACTCGTAGTAAATAATATCCCTGACATAATTATTAATGGCGGGAACGCTCCTAGAAAAGTTGATACATCTAACATATCATTTAAATATATTGAAGGGGAGTCTATTCTTCTTCGTTTAGATCTAGACAGGATTTGTGTTTCTACAGGAAGTGCCTGTTCAACGGGCTCTCTTGAACCTTCACATGTCATAATGGCGATCGCGAACAAAGAGGAGACAGCGCATGGTTCTGTTCGTTTCAGTTTCGGCAGGGAAAATACTTTAGAAGAGGTGAAGTTTGCTGTTCAAAAACTTGAAGAGACTGTGACATTTTTAAGGAAAATTAGTCCATTAACACCAAAGTGAATATTCAATACCAGATTCGTAAAGCTATTGATGATGATGTTCCGCGAATTTATGAAATAGAAAATCAGCTTTTTGATCCGCCTTATACAGTTGAAATATTTCATAAAGAAATCGCTAAGACATACTCAATAGTAAAAGTTATTATGGAAAACGGTCTGATTATCGGATATTATCTGGTATGGTTAATTGCCGGTGAAGCTGAGCTTCAGAAAATTGCCGTGTCGCAGGAGAATCAAAATTGCGGTATCGGTGCGATAATGTTGAATGACATGTTTCTTGAATTGACAAATATTAATATCGGTAAAATTATCCTTGAAGTAAATGAACAGAATTTAAAAGCTGTTAATCTATATTGTCGAAATGGTTTTGTTGTTAACGGCAGAAGGAAAAAATATTACCACACTGCTGATGCCCTTCTTATGGAAAAATTTATTTAAGGAACATTGATGAAAATTAATACCGTAGAGTTTGTAAAAAGCGCTGAAAAAAAAGATCATTATCCAGACTATAAGCATCCTGAGTTTGCTTTTATCGGGAAATCCAATGTTGGAAAATCATCATTGATAAACATGGTTGTTAATAAAAAAACTCTCATGAGAACAGGCGCGAAACCGGGCGTAACAATTACTATTAATTTTATATTAATGAATAAATGTTTTTCCATAGCGGATCTCCCTGGATTCGGTTTCGCGAAAATTTCCGGTGAAACCAAGAAAAAACTTCAACCGATGATTTACGAATATTTCAGAAACAGGAAAAATCTCAAACTTGTTTTTTTTCTAATTGATATTAGAAGGACACCCGACGATGCTGAAAAAGAGATTATTTCTTTTTTAGCTGAACATAAAATATGGACGGCTATTGTTGCAACCAAAGCTGATAAATTAACCAGAAATGAGTTAAACAAAGCGATTAATTCTTTAAGTGAAAATCTTGATATTCCTGTTGATTCAATTTTTGTATCGTCCGCGACTAAAAGAACCGGTAGAGATGAAATTCTAAAACTCATGCAAGAGTATTCATCTGAATGAAAACGAGATTGCTTCTGGCTGTTTTGATGATAATCTGTTCAAGTATAATCTCGACAGCAAAAACAATTTATCTGTTTGAAAAAAAAGATGTATCTGTATATTCGAGTATTATAGGCTATTCAAAAAAACACAATTTGCATCAAAAGAATAACAATGAAATTTTAACATCGTTAGCAATAAATTTCATAGGTACGAAATATACTGAATTATCTAAACTTTCAGAAACCGATGATGAACAGGTTTTTATAAAGCTTACTAATATGGATTGCGTTACTTTTGTGGAAAATACAATTGCTTTTGCCGCTCAAATAAAAAACAATGAAGTTGACTTTAACAAATTCTGCAGAATTATTGAGAAAATTCGTTATCGTGATGGTGTTGCGTTGCAATTTGATTCCAGATTTCATTATTATTCGGAATGGCTCAAATATTATGAGAAAAAAAATATGATACAATTTGTTACTAATGAAAATAATGCTAAGATCTTTGCCAAAAAAATATATGCTATTTCATCAAAACGAAATAAATATGAAGCATTGAATAATGAAGATATTTATGAAAAGATGATCAAGATAGAGAAGAATATTTCTAAAAATAAATTTTATTTCATACCAAAAAAGAATCTTAAAAGTAAGGAACGAAGTATAGTAAAGAATGGCGATATAATCGCGATTACTTCAGCGGTTAACGGCGAGGATATTTCGCATGTTGGTATCGCCTATTTCAAAAATAATCGTCTATATTTAATTCACGCATCATCCTACAACAAAAAAGTCATGATGACTCCTAAACCTCTTATGGAATATATGTTAACTAAACCTAAGCAGTCCGGCATCATTGTCGCGCGTTTATCGGATCTCAGTGTATTGACAGAATAAAGATTTTTAACCCCCTGTCTGCGTGACAACCTTGAACTAACAGCTGATTTCTTCAACAGTTACGAAGTTGAGAAAATAAAATTAGTAGCATTGCTTTATCAGACAGGTCATAACCATAAAAGACTACAATGAAGAAAACGGAATATATACACTGAGCTATCCTAATGAAGAGGTCCGGTCGGCATTTGTTAAGCGTTTGGCTGATTATTTCACACCGGTTGCTTCGATACTCGCCGGTCATTGAAATGTATCATCAAACATTGGTGCTCAAACAGACGCAAGCCATATAGGTCGGATTTGGAAGTATTTAGACAACATTGAAATTTACCGATAGATGTAACAATAGCAACAGGGGAGCTTGTGCAGCTGTTGATCACAATAAATATATTGACATTTTTCATACGGGTGATTAAACTACCGCTATGAAGAACGTACACAATGATTTGTTTGTATCAACTCTAAAGAATAAGCAAAATGCAATCGACTTTCTGGAAGAATCGTTGCCCGAAGATTTACTGGCAGCTCTCGATTTGGCAGACATCGGTTATGATGACACAGCCTATGTTCTGGCTCAATACAAAGAGCTATTTTCAGATTTAGTCTTAATCGTCAAAGCACGTGAAACCAAAATTCTGGTTAATGTCTATATTTTGTTAGAGCACAAATCCTCGCAGCCTGATGGGTGCGATCTCTTTTTTCAACTTCTAAGTTACATTTACGCGATGTACGGCGAAGATCGCAAAAACAATCAGCCGTTTCGACAGATAATTCCGCTGGTGTTTTACCACGGATGTCAGAAATGGTATATTCCGGAAACGTTTCGCAAGGTAATAAATCCACTTGAAATATTTGCAAAGTATACGCTAGATTTTGAGTATATTTTGTATGATGTGAGCAACTTTAATTCGGATAATGACCGCAAGTTTCAGAAGAACGTGATGCTTTATTCATCACTAACAGCAATGAAATATGCTTTTGAACAAGGAGATTTAACTCATATTCGGCAATTGCTGCAACGGTTAAATGATTATGGATTGCTTCGGGATGTCATCAAAATCGAAATGCTGTTGGTTTATGTATCGCAAACTCATAAAGAGCATAAACAAGAAATAATTGAAATAATAAACGAAATAGATAAAGAAGGAGGTCTTAAAATGCTGACATTCGCAGAATATTTTACTGAACAGGGTATCGAAAAAGGTATCGAAAAAGGAGCGTATCTGGAAAAGATGGATACCGCTAAAAAGATGCTTTTTAAAAACTATTCTCTCAAGGAAATTATAGATTTAACAGGACTATCTGAAACGGATATTTTGAAATTACAGAAAAGTGTATGATTCGCACTGCACAGAGAGACTCTGCTCGACTATGGTAAATATATTATGCCAAAAGCTTTCGGTGCTTTATTAATTTGAAAAAAATAAACACTTTTTGATAAAACACAAACACTGCCACAGGCACTCTGATCTACTTCTCTTCCATCGTCGTTCATCGAGCGAAGCGTGCGGCTAAAATCTTCGCTGCAATTAACACAATAAAAATCGCCATGCCGGGATAGTAATAATTTTTTTGTTATCGAAATCTGCAGCATCATCATCGTTTATGGTAACAATATAAGATTACTGGATGTTTAACTCATTCACAATCCATTCGCAGAGCAACCTGTAGAAGATGCAGATTGTTTTTATGATAAGGTTGAAACAGGGTGTGACTTTTATTTCGGGTATTCAAGCAATCCGCATTTTGGGAGAATTATT
>CAYLTM010000071.1:18562-19410 GCA_964386495.1 uncultured Leptospirales bacterium | reverse complement strand
TTTTTGCTCTATGATGTCATTTCTATTTTTGTTGCATTTCATTATTGAATTTAGGACATATCTTAAAAAATAACAATAAAAAGTAGTTGACATTCTTACTTTCAAGAGGATAATGCACATGTGCATTATCCTCTTCTTTTTAATCAATAATTCAACTTTTTTGTTTGACTTTTTCTTAGTTAGTTGTTATATTGTACATGTACAATATAATAGGATAACAAATGCTATCGAATCGCCTCATTACAACTAAAGACCTTCCCTCGTATTTAAAAAGTAATTATAACTTGAAAGGTAGCGTTAGCAAGTATATTGAAAAATCAAACCATATAGTTGAATTTCATATACCAATAAAATCAAAAAACCTCCCAGAAAAACTATTTCAAGATACAACTCTAAACCCTGGATCACCAAACGTTTTTGATATTGCACTAAGCTTAAATAAAAAATCTTTTATAACGGGGTATATTGTATTTTCATTTTTAGGCTGGACTGAATACATCCCAAAAGTAATTCATATTAATTGGAAAAGAAGTCCATTTGAAAAAAAGAATACTCCAGTTGACAATATAATCCTTCAAAAAATTGCATACAAACCTAGAAGTGTTTCAAAACTTCGTTTTATTTATAACGAATATGAAATCATGGTTTTAAATGGGCAGGTTGTAAAAAATAATATCAGCAATCATTTTAGACTCTTGGATGAAGTTTCTGAATTGCCTCCCTATACTGAAATTTATATTGAAGAAAGACTTATTATTGAATCATTAATTAATTACCAATATTTCGGCGGAGCAGATATAGTCTGGCAAGCTGGTCTAACGCAATACAATAACCTTGATTTAGATTTG
>CAYLTM010000071.1:12792-18552 GCA_964386495.1 uncultured Leptospirales bacterium | reverse complement strand
TAATTTATCCATATGCTAATGCGATCGGTTATTGGATGGAAAAATCTAATGTTCCAGCAAAAATAATTTCTAAGTGGGAAAAATTGATAAATAAAAATTTACAGTTTCATTTATTTATGGGTGATAATGAAAGACGTATTTTTAATAAAAAGTGGAATTTATATATTCCAAAACGATTTATGTGAGGACTAATAATGTCTGAATTGTATACAGAATTTTTACCTGATTTCCTTGATTCTTTATTAAAGGTATTAGATAGTCATAATTATTTAATTAAGGGGGGCCAAGCTATTCAATACCATCTTGAATCAATGAACAAAGCTCAAGATGCTAGATTTTCCAAAGATATTGATTTTTCTTTTTCATCAGAATTTTTTCCACTTGATATTGAAAATTTAAACCGCAACTATAGATGATGGCCGCAATGGATATACTGTTTTCTATGACTACACTTATACTGATTTACATACTGATTTATCTGCAGGCGAATAAAAAAAGTTTTATAATGTTTAATAAAAACCTATGAGAGTAGGATTTTTTATTTTGCTTAACCTATCTTAATATAAAATTTTTGAAATAATATGTTGACATTGTTATCTTTTAAGATATTAGAAATACTTAGTAATTTGAAATAAAATTTAGGGAAATATATCATGATAGCAATAAAACTCAAAGAAAAAATACTACAATTGCCAAAAGAAGATAAAGAAGAAATAATCCAGATTATTTGGGATCAACTTGACGAAAACAACGTAACTCTTTCAAAGGAGCACCAAGAAATTTTAGATAAAAGATACGAATCATATTTAAAAGGTCAAACTCAATTTAAAAATTGGAATGATGTAAAAAAGGAAATCCTTTGTGGCTGATTATACAATCAAGATTTCCGCTGAATCTGAAATCGATATTTTAGAGTCATATCTGTATTACGAAGAAAAGAAGAACGGCCTTGGTGCAAGATTTTTAGAAAAATTAGATGAAAGTTTTGCATCTATTAAACAATCACCTTTTTCATACAACATAAAATACAAAACCTTGCGAATGTTCTTAATGAAAGTATTTCCATTTTTGATATTTTTTATCGTAAATGAAGAACTAAAAGAAATTCAGGTTATAGGCGTATTGCATTCAAAGAGAAATCCAAAATTAATTAATAGCCGTATTTCTTAAACCAGAAAAACATCCGTGTTTTTCCGGCATTGTTGTATAGTCGCACCGCCTTCATATAACACGGGGCATCCAATATTGCCCTGTCTAAGTTTTGTCGAATAGTCTATTTTGCTTGAAAGAGTTTAGTGTATATATTTATCTTGGTTTTGTTAGGTCGGGCAACATCGGATCGCCCCGGGAACGTTATGTGCAATAGCGATTTGTTGTGTCAAGACATAGGTAACGGTTTTGTAGGGAGACATCGGTGCAATCCTGTGTTGAACAATTATAACAGGTAGTTGAAATGATTGAAATATCAACAATAAAAGAATATGAAATAAACGACTTAGCAGAACTGCTAGAAGAATTATCAGATATGAAAACTGATATTCATAAAATGCATAATAATTATAAACTAATTTCAGAAAATGGTAATTACATTCTGTTAGGTGCAAAATATAGTAATAAACTCGTTGGATCGCTTATGGGAATTATTTGTCATGATCTTGTAGGTGATTGCAAACCTTTTATAGTTGTTGAAAATGTAATAGTCTCAAGTATTTACAGAGGTAAAGGTATCGGAAAATTATTAATGATTGAAATCGAAAAAATAGCAAAGGAGCGAGATTGCTATTATGCTATGTTTATATCTGGATTTCAAAGAACTGATGCTCACAAATTTTATGAGTCAATCGGATATAAGCAGGATACGGTAAAAGGATTTAAAAAGTATTTATAGTATAATCGCGAACTGCACCTAACTCTTAGAAGTCGTAGCGCAGCAGGTCTTAAAAAAACCGCTGATGAAGTAAGCTGTCAAACGGTGATAGTATAAAAAACTGGAATGGGCAACACCTGCTGTGCTAAGACTTTGTTGAACGAAACCAAACGACCGATGCAGTAGTAGGAAATTAAAAGATGTTTCATTCGATTAAACAACACCAAATAAAGATTACTACGAATTTGAAAATTAAATAATTACCTTTTTTCTGGATTATTAAATTCAATGAGCACACCTCTCCTCATAGAAAAATGATATAAAAAAATCATTACGACGAATAATCCTTTATGAAATATACCTTGCGGTATTTCTACAAAACAAATTTCATCCAGAGTCTAAACAGAAAGTTTCATCATGGTGACTGTCCTCCAAACCGTGGACAAAATGAATATGTCCAGTACACTATATAAGGATGTGCGAATTAGGGCTTTGCTATTTTTGCAGATGGTAATATCTATTCGTAAATATTTCCAGAAAAGAAATGCGGTGTCGTTAACAAGACTTTTCTCTGATTCCAACCATTTTTAGAAAATCTTCCCATTCTGTTGTGGTTGAAAACACTTTGTTTTTCCTTAATTCTCATATTGAGTTTGCGTTGTAATAGCTGACTTATAATATTCAGCAATATCTTAACTGTTGGTGTTTGCTCCGATTCGGGTATATCTGGAATTTCAATTTTAGTTCTTAGCCATAGCAAGGACAGTCCAATTTACCGCATTTACGGGGTTCACTGCAATTAATCATCCTTGTCTGTATACGATTCTGAAGCTCACCTTTTGACAGAAGGTATATGCTGTCAGTTATAGTTTTCATAGATCTCGAAATTCTTCGTATTATGGAAAAAAGTAATAACATTACTAAAACGATGCAACCGATTGAGAATGATATTGTGCGGCATTAAATAAATTTATCAGGATACTGGATTTTTCTGACAGGTTTTTTTCAATGAGTCCATTTAAATCGATAAGCCTGTTAAAAATTGACTGGAACTTTTGAACATGCACTTTTAATTTTTCGTCGTATATACAAAAGAGTTTAAAATAATTTGAAAAATCAACTTCATTATGATACTTCAGAAATAATATAAATGTCACTTCACGAAATGTATGAGTATATTGAAGACAAAGAAATTATTTCTGATTTCGAAAGTAAGAATGAAATAATAAAATCTAAATTTTATAAGTTTAATAATATAATAAAATAATTGAATAAGAAGAGGGGGCTGTCCAAAAAATGTGGTCAGTTCTATCGACTCCGAGTTGTCATATATGACACTATTTCACTGATTTCCGGGATTTGTTGTTTCATACTGCTATATGTAACCATAGTAAGTAATAATTTATCGATTGTCAATTAATTTTAGTAATATATTCTTGACTCTAATTTATTGTTATTAAATTAATAATAAAGAAGATGCGGTTTAGGAATTTACATCTCCTTAACAGCTTAATAAAAGAGAAAGCAATAAATATTATGAACGAAATTATCAAAAGAATTCTTCTTGTTGAAGATGATATTCTAATAGCTACATTGGAAAAGATGGAACTAGAGAAAAAAGGTTATATAGTCCATCGTGTTGGTACCGGTGAAGAAGCTGTAAAAACGATTATTGATAATATGTTCCCTATCGATTTAATACTCATGGATATTGATCTTGGTTCCGGGATTGACGGCACACAAGCTGCTGAACAAATACTTAAATATAAAGACATCCCGGTTGTGTTTTTATCATCACATATTGAGCCTGAAGTTGTTGAGAAGACTGAAAAGATTACATCATATGGTTATGTTGTCAAAAATTCAGGTATAGTTGTTCTTGATGCATGTATAAAAATGGCTTTGAAATTGGCACATGCAAAAAACGAATGTGAGAAAACTGAACAAGAATCTAAAAATCGGGAAAGTTTCTTAAGTAAAGTTTTTGATATTTTACCAATTGGGATGTGGTACGCAGATGAAAATGGAAAATTGCTTAGAGGTAATGCCGCAGGAGTTAAAATATGGGGTGCGGAGCCAAAAGTACCTATGGAAGAATATGGTGTTTTTAAAGCACGATACTACGAATCTCGTGAAGAAATAACTCCAGATAAATGGTCATTAGTGCGAACAATTAAAGAAAAGGTTACCATAAAGGACGAAATTTTAGAAATAGACGCATTTGATGGACTAAAAAAGATTATATCAAATTATACATCCCCTGTTCTTGATGATAAAGGCAACCTCCTGGGAGCGATAATAATAAACAATGACATAACCGAGCGTATTCGTGCTGAGGAGATGTTGAAAGTGAGCGAAAAATTGCTCGCAGAAACAGAAATCATCGGCAAGGTTGGCGGCTGGTCATTCAATATCGATACCATGGAGCAAAAATGGACGGACGAGGTCTATCGCATTCATGAAGTTGAGATAGAACCCAATCCAAGTGTTGATGCAGGAATCAATTTCTACACAAAAGAATCCAGATCAATTATCGAGAAAGCGGTGCAACGAGCTATCGAGCATGGCGAGAATTATGACTTGGACCTGGAGATAATTACAGCAAAAGGCAATAAGCGGGCAGTTCATACTATCGGCAAGGCGGATTTAAAGAACCGCAGGATACATGGATTCTTTCAGGACATCACCGACCGAAAGATTGCTGACGTAAAGCTCAAAACAAAAACTGAAGAACTCGAAGCGACAAATGAAGAACTTGAAGCCACGAATGAAGAACTGAATGCTGCAATGGAAGAGATGGAAGCCGCGAATGATGAACTTATTAAGTCCAATGAATTGCTGCAAAAAAGTGAAGAGCGGTATCGTTTGCATTTCTTGAATATGAGTTCCTATAATTCTATGTATGAAGTTGTTAAAAGCAAAGAGGGCGAGATATATGATTTCAGGTTCATAATGGTAAACCCCGCTTATGAAGAATATGTTGGTATAAAATCTTCCGACCTTATAGGAAAGACATTACTGGAAGTTTATCCAGACACCGAACAATATTGGATCGATAAAATGAAAGAAGCGGTTATATCAGGTACGCCGCTCCATTTTGAAAATTTCAGCAAAGTGATGAATATCTATACTGAAATTAATCTTTACGCACCGCAAAAAGATAAACTAGTAATGACTACAGCTAACATTACGGCACGCAAACAGGCGGAAGAGTCATTGCGTGAGAGTGAAGAAAAATTTCGATTAATCACAGAGCAAACTAACGCTCTGACTGCAATAACTGATATGAATGGTATAATAACATACGCTTCTTCATATTCAAAAACTTTGTTTCAATTTGATCCCAATGAAATGTGTGGACGCAATTTTATAGAATTTCTTGAAAAGTCTGATATTCCACATGCGTTTGCCATGTTTAGTGAAGTAATAAAAAACGGTGCGGCTGCACAAAATCTTGAATTAGCAATGAGACGAAAAGACGGTTCAACCTTTATCGGTGAATTGAACGGAATGAGATTCCAACAAGGGGCGCTAAATGGTACTATTGTTATTATCTATGATATCACCGACCGCAAGATAGCGGAAGATGAAATCAAAAAACAACTCACCGAAAAAGAGATTCTTCTTCGTGAAATACACCACAGGGTTAAAAACAATATAGTTATTATTGAGATTATATTATCCTTGCAAGCTAATTCAACTACTACTCCTGAAGTACAAACCGCACTTGAGGATGCCATGTCACGAGTTCAAAGTATGTGGGTTCTTTACGATAAGTTATTGGTAACAAATGAATATAATAATATATCGATTAAAAGCTATACGGAAAGTCTTATAGATTCTTTTGTTATTGTTTTTGATGTCGGTAAAAATATAATCATTGAAAAGCATCT
>CAYLTM010000071.1:11411-12665 GCA_964386495.1 uncultured Leptospirales bacterium | reverse complement strand
AAAGTTAGAAAATAGAGTAACACTCATTATCCAAGACAATGGCATTGGTATTGATGATAAAATTGCTGTAAATCAATCCTCTGGTTTTGGTCTTACCATTGTCAAAATGCTGACTGAACAACTTAAAGGCACTTATACTATTGAAAATGCTAACGGGACAAGGAGTACATTGAAATTTGATATTTGAAGAAGCTATGTGTCATATCGTTATGGTTGCGTCCGCGAATACCCCCGGTGTAAGAATACCTTCAGCTATTAAATGCTGGCATAGACCAAAGAATAAGCCATGTACAGGACATATCATCATTCAACAAGAAATAGATAAAGATATTTTAAATTGGGAATGTTCTGAATGTATCAAGGGTGGAATTATTTCCGGCTGGAAATATTCAAGAAATAACTTAATTCAGTTTTATGAAAATAAAGGGCTTGATGAATACAGTTTTCTTCTGGATGAGATAGAATATCAGACATTGTTAAAGGCTGAAATAGTCGATATTGGATTACTTATGTGTGTTTATCAGGCGATTTATTCACCGCGTGGAATTTTATTGTCTGCTTCTTATGATGATATAAACTATTTTCCCACAGAGATTTCTGCTATAAAAAATCATATTACTGATAAGAAAAAGATACTATTGCTTAGCAGTATAATTAACAAGATCAAAATTTCTCTTGAATTTGAAACTAATGCAACCTACCATTAGATGGATTTGAATATCTTCATTGATAATCTTAAGCACGATATCCAACAATATCATTCTGCTTGACATTTAGCCAGTATTTCCAAATGCAGATAATCACAGAAAACACATCAATAGTTTATAAGGGATCATTAAGTGAGATTAATGATGTTGTATTAAAAGTAGCCGAGTTAATTTCTTTGTAATTATTTATTCAAGCTGTCAATTGTTCTTTGACAGCTAAATTATTTATCATGAAAATGAAGGATGATTCTAATTTTTAATTGATATTAATTGCTATGGTTGTCAAAAGGTTATAAATGATATGTGTGTTTGGTACGAGGTAAAAAATTGGTCGAAAAGAAGAACGACATAGCTTTGAAGATTGACACAGCTCTACAAAATATTGGAAAAAACAACAAAGCTCTAAAAGGGGCATTGCTCGATACTATTAACGACATTGATACCCGCAAAGACAAAGCCCATGACATTGTTGGTCTTGTGGAAGTCTTCAATCTGAGTATGCTGAATTCCTTAAAGCCGAAGTTGCTTCAAAAAATATTTGTTGAAA
>CAYLTM010000071.1:1472-11401 GCA_964386495.1 uncultured Leptospirales bacterium | reverse complement strand
TTGGGTCATGAAAACAAATTATAAGCCGCCTTTTACTATAAGCACAAAAGCGATTAACTTGATTGCCGATATTTCAGGACAAATAGAACGTTATGCCATTCGGATGGAGATGGAAGACGGATTGCTGCTGCGGAAGATCAATCGAATCAAAACCATTCAAGGCTCGCTGGCGATCGAAGGGAATACCCTTTCCGAAAGCATGATTACCCAGATTCTCGAAGGGAAACACGTTGTTGCACCTTTACGGGAAATTCAGGAAGTAAAAAATGCTATCAAGACTTATGATATTTTCTCGGCTCTTGATCCTTTCAAGATTAAAGATATGCTGAAGGCTCACGGTTTGATGATGGAATCACTGGTAGATAATGCAGGACATTTTCGAACTGGAGGGGTGGGTGTTTTTGCGGGAACCCAAGCAGTGCATATTGCTCCCCCTGCTGAAAGAGTTCAGTTATTGATGGATAACCTGTTCTCTTGGCTTAAAACATCCGACGATCATTTGTTGATTAAAAGCTGTGTTTTTCACTATGAGTTTGAATTTATTCATCCATTTATTGATGGCAATGGCCGTCTGGGAAGATTATGGCAGTCTCTTATATTAACTAAGATGCATTCTATATTTGAACATTTACCCATAGAAAATATCGTTTTTCAAAACCATATACAATACTATGAAGCTATCAGGAAAAGTACAAAAGCAACAGATTGTGTTTTCTTTATTGAATTTATGCTCGAAAATATTTTGATAACCCTAAAAAAAAGACAAGGTACACTTCTGATTAATGAAGTCGTTGACACTGTAAATGACACTGTAAATGACACTGTAAATGACACTGTAAATTTAATCAAAGTTAATCCGAGAATAACACTCGATGAACTTGCACTTAAATTAAATATCTCTCGCAGAACAGTTACCCGCACAATCAAGAAACTGCAGGAAGATGGAATCATTTCCAGAATTGGTTCTGACAAGACAGGCTATTGGCAGGTGAAAGATGAATAGAAAGAATTATAAACAGCTGGGCGACTACATACAGTAAGTGTAAGCGTCTTGTAAAATACACCTGTTTTTTGCGATCGGAAATAACTGAATTTGTGACACTGAATTGAAAATAAATGTTTTGTTTTCAATGCCATTGTGTGTCCTATAATTGAGTTTAAATGTACAGGGTTTGGAGCGGAGCTTCAAAAAGCCATGCATGGATCTATTGACTCCGGCGGGCGTATAGTAATTGTAACTGAGGAATCACATGTATGCACTGATACTCTGACGATCAGCAGTTCTGTTTATCACAATAAGTTATAATTTCAGAAATAAAACATTCATAATCCGTCATGTGGTGATTAATTAATGTCCATACAATTTCCCAGTTTATTATTGAGTATTGATGAATAGAAATGTTTCTAAACGATACTGCTTTTTTCAGTTTTTCAGCCAAAGGGATATCAATAATTTTCATGTTAGCAAGAGCAGTGAATACTTCACCCATTGTTTCAGGAATTCTTTGATTTGATTAGGATATACATATCGTGATCGGAGGATTACAATTATTCGCGTATGAACCATAAACTATTACTAATTTGATAGCATCATTTTGCATGAAATAATTTTTGATGACAGAATAAAAAATGACCTTTTCCAAGAATTACTCCTATCAAAACAAGTCGGGGTTCGGTATGGTCAACGATTTTCAGGATTATTAAGTTTTTTCCGTAAACGAAGTTCGTTAATGACTTCCTGCGTCAAATCAAATTGCCTGTCACCATATAGCATGTTTTCATTTTTGTTGATTACTATATAAGCACCATTCATTTTGACGACTTCAACAATGGCACTGTCAATCTGAGAATAAATCCTTTCCTTGATATCGAATTCCATTTCTTTCAGCTTTTCCTTTTCGTCGGTTGATAAACCTGTTTTGGTCAACTGCTGTTTAATATACAGAACGTCTTCATCCTGCGACATCATGTACTCTGTAATATAATCAAGATCTACAAAGGCTACATTGCGGACAATCTTTTCGTCTTTTAACGGAAAGAAACTGCCGCAGGAAATTAAAAGTACAGCCGAAAAAATTAGTAATAAAGCGGGAACGGACTTCATTTATCAGAAAGCCATTTCACCGAACTGGATCTGGAAATTGTAATCGCTAATAGCTTTAAACCCGCCGTTGGATATTCCAGCCCACTCAGCTTTTTTACCAAACCAGAAACGTATAGGCAACATCGGTATCTGAACACGGAATCCGATACCCCAGGAATATCTGAAATATTCCATGATATTATACTCGTTGAGTTTGTAGATTTCTTTTATATCACGGAGATCACCTCTGGTTTTATCAGAGTTGATTGCGTCTATATTAGAATCATAGGTTTCCCAGAAAGAATCTGACCATAGTGAACCGGCATCGAAAAATAACGCACCCCATAAATATTGCAAATGTATAGGAAAACGGAATTCAAATCCATATAGTATCCGGTGATACAATTTATTTTTCCATGAAGCCGGCATGTCTTCGTCAAAGTAATCCCAACCGCGAAGAGTCTCAGGGCCGCCTAAAAGAAGACGGTCATCAATTTCCAACCAAGGATTATCGTTAGGATTCTGCATAGTCCTTACAGCACTTTTTGCGATAGGCGGTCTTATGAAACTTCCGGAAAATCTTCCCTGTATAACACATGGATATTTTTCTGTAAACGGTATGTTGAAAGGTGTATAGAATATATCGAATTCGGGATCCATCTGTGTATAATGGTCATCCCCTCTTAAAAGAAAACCTCCGACAAAAGTTGTTCCGAAATAAGCTCTCATCCCTTTTGTTGGATTAAAATCACTATCTTTGTTATCGTAATAGGTATAAAGCGTCATTGATTTTTTCTGCTGCATGCCGAGTGATTGAAGTTTCATAATCTCGTCACTTGCGTTACCTGACGGTTCCAGTGTAGATTTAAACGCGTGTGTCCATGTAGTACCTACGCCGTTATAGTACCAGAATCTATAAGCGAAACCTAATGAATATCCGAAAGTCTGCTGGCGGTAAGTCGCAAGCTCGCTTGAATCGGGAATGACCGATTCATCGTAGGAAGTATTTATCTGATAAAACAGTGCTGTTGTGAAAGACACCGGATAATCCAAAAACCATGGGTCTGTAAAACTCACAGTAACCGCTGTACGAATAGGGCTGTATTCGAAACGTCCATTAACCTTATATCCATAACCTAAAAGGTTGTTCTCGCCAACAGTCGCAAATACAGAAAATCCGGAGTTCGTACCATAACCGCCTCCAAGAGAAACAGTACCGGTCTGTTGTTCAATTACGCTAAACACCAGGTTGACTTTCTCATCTGTACTGCCTGGTCTTATGTCAACATTGACTTCTTTGAAATATCCAAGTCTGAAAAGTTTTTCTCTCGTCATCTGAAGTTTTGAAGCGTTATATAATTCACCTTCTTTAAGAAGTATTTCTCTTCGGATAACTTTATCTTTTGTTTTTTTATTGCCCTTGATAATAATATTTTCGATGTATGCCTGTTTGCCTTCAAAAATATTTAATTTGTAGTGAACATATTTACGTCGGACTTTTTTCCCATCAACAATCTTTTCACGCTCAGAAATGGTCTTCACCGGTGTAACCCTCGCAAAGAGATACCCTCGGTTACCGTACTCCATACCTATCATAAAACGGTCTTTTTGAAACATTGTATCATTACAGATGACATCTTCGTCATCGCTCATAATCCTTGTGCTTCGTAGGAATCTTTTTAACGCATTGTCTTTTTCAGCCTTTAACTCAAACTGCGGTTCTATTACAGCTGTAGGGACTATAACATTCCCTTCAAGAGTATAGCTGTCGAAATAATAGATATCTCCTTCTTTCACACGCATTGTAATGTATATACCGCGTTCGTCCTGTTCTTCAGGATCAACCCATTCGTAATCAAGCTTATCCTCAAGAATATCAGCGTCAAGATACCCGAACTCTCTGTAATAAGCGAGAATTTTTGCTTTGTCCTGCTCGTATTTTGCTCTGGAAAATTTACCGTCGGCAATGAATCCGGCTTCTTCGGTTTCCATAACAGATTTCAGTTTCCAGTCGGATATTTTATATGTGCCGAGAATAGTAATTTTTTGAACCTTAGCTTCTTCACCTTCATCGATGATGATATCGACATCAACAGCGTCTTTTTCTTCTTCTTCGGTATTCTTTTTAATTTTGTATGTGATAATTGAGTTGAAAAAGCCTTCTTCTATGTATTTTTCACGCAATAGGTTAACACTTTCTTTAATAAGATCTTCACGTAAAGGATCACCTTCCTGTACCAGCACTTTATCCAGTAATGTGCTTTCCTGAAGCTCCTCGATTCCTTTGAGATTCAAATTCGCGATGACCGGGCGTTCTTCGCAGTAAAAACGGACACTTACGCCATCCGCGTTTTCCTGTACTTCAACCTTAACGTCAAGAAAATACATTTCCTCGACTAAATCTTTGATATCCTCGCGGATTTCATCGCCGTTTATTATTGTACCTTTTTTGGTATTGCAGATATCTTTTAAATCGCTCTCGTCGGCGTTTTTTAGGGGAATAACTTCCTGTTTACCGTCTTTATCTTTTCTGATGCCGAAAAATTCGACACTGCTGATTTTTTTTCCTTCAAATTTAGAAGGTAAAGACCATACGTCTTTTCGACTAACCGAAATGAACAATACTGATATCGTTATAAAAAAAACGGCCGGTAGAAGCCAGAGTAATCTTTTTCTCATAAATCAAATTCTGCCTAAAAATATTATAACTGTCGAATATAAATAAACAGCTATGCTGTCAAGAAAATATAGAAGAGCTTTAAAGAGATTTAATAGTTGATAATGTAAATTTCGATATCCCTGACTTGTTCAAAGAATCCATTACTTTAATTATAAGGTCATATTTTGAATCTTTATCTCCACGAATAATTACCGGGGATTTATTGAGATCCGCTGCGCGATTTTGTATTTCCGCGTCAAGATTGTTGAGATCAGTTTTTACGTCATTAATAAATATTTCATCATTTTTGGTAATAGTAATTATATTCTGCCCTGCAACACTATCTCCTGATTTCTGAGCGGTCGGCAGATTAACAGATATCGCGGATAATTTACCTAAACTGGAAGATACCATGAAAAATATTATGAGAAGAAAAACAAGGTCTACAAGAGGCGTAATATCGATGAGAGCCTTGTGTTTATATTTAGGTGTAACGGAGTATATTTTCATTTATCATTACCTAGAAGGGAATTAGCTATAAATTCAATTTCTTTTATATAGTGGGCAGATTTAGAAACCATATAATTATAAAATATTAAAGCCGGGATGGCTACGACAAGTCCTGTTGCTGTAGTAATCAGTGCTTCCGCTATTCCATAGGCGAGCTGTTCAGAAGCTCCCGGTCCTGTTATAGAGAGTCCAATGAAAGATTTCATCATACCGGTAACTGTTCCAAAAAGACCAAACATCGGAGAAACTGTAGCGATGGTGGAAACAAGACCGCTGAAACGCTCAACATTGCGAACAGCTTTACCTGAAGCGTATTCTACCACTTCACTTTCATTTACAGAGCCTTTGTGCTCAGCGTATTGCAGTAATATATCGGTAATAGCGTTCTTTTTAATTTTCAGAAGAAAGTTTGATGAGTTATCTTTTTTTCCTGAAAGTTTATTGTATTCTATCATTATGTGTCTATAATCCATGTCGAGAATCTTATAGTAGATAACACGTTCAATCGCAGCGGCTACAAAAAAAAGTGAGCATAATAAAATCGGCAGCATTACAAGCCATGTAGGTATAGATGAAAATACAGATATTAAAACGCTTGATGTCATTTTGTTTCCTCTAAATTAATATTCGCAGACCGAAAAGTGTTGTAAATCCGGCTTCCGGATAACCATCCCGCAGTTTATATTTAACATTGTAAATATTCTCAAATCTGAAATACGCGTAAAAACTTTTAATGGTCAGCAGCTGTACGTCGAGCCCTCCGACTACAACTTCTGGAAGAGTTTTATCAGTATTTGGATCAACAAAGACTTTTCCAATATAGCGGTTGCTCCAGTCAACATTTACTATATTGCCGGTAAATTTTATTACGCCGTTTAGCGTGTGAATTGGCTTATACGTTATATTTTCACTGGCTTTATAAAAACCATTTTGATAACCCAGTATCAAACGGATTTTTTTTTCCAGAAGTTTAATGTCCATATCAATGTTTGTTATGTAATTCTGCGCGTTAACACTATGCGCGGTTAAAAGATTATTGCTTAGCGATGATGGTATGTAATTGTAAAAATTATCAGACTTATAAAAAGCGGCACTGCCTTTCAGGCTTATAGCGTCGATAATTTTTATGTCAAGGTAACATTCAAGATCATGCACTTTTGACGGCGGAAGGTCATATGTAGGATAAATATAATTCTGCTCAAAATAGTAATCTTCAGGTCTGAACGGTTCAAGGCTGTATGAATAGGCAAAACCCAGTTTTAAAAAATCAACAGGTGTAAACGCGACACTGGCGATCGGCATAACCGGCAGAAGAATACCTCTGGCATCCCAAGCGAATAGACCTTCATCTTTATTCCAAATAAGGTTTAATCCAAAAGAAAACATTAGCATATTAGTAAACTTGAAATCGTCAACAATCTGACTCTGAACATACCGGTCATCAGGTACAGTTTTTTTAGAGTAATTATATTGAGAAAACAGCATTTTCCCTCTAACTCTGTTTGATGCCGACCATATAAGATCACCGCCGATTTCACCGCTGTACCGGTTTAGTGAATTTATTATATTGTTGTTTTCCTCTCGGGCTTCCAGTCTATGTTTGTAGAACGCACCTCCTACGACCGCGTATCCTTCAAGATTATCGGAAAACTTTTTAACATTTTTAGAAGACAGTTTTACTTTTTCTTTTTCTTCACGGCTATAGTCTTCTTTGTCATACATACCACGGGAGTCACAGTCAACGCTTGTGTCGAATATTGAGTAAAAGGAATCGCCAAGAAGTGCGTTGCCCGTAAAAGCGAGGCGGTTTTCGTAAAAACTTGTGTTCGCGTAAACAGTGTCCCCGTAACCGTAATCATTTGATCTTTTAAAGTAGGAATTCAGCAAATATACAAAGTCCTGTTCCTCCTGCGACAGATTAATCGTAGAGAGCATATTATTATATTGCCCGTAAACGACTCTCATATCAACAGTACTTCGGTAAAGGGAATTGTCCTTCGATTTTTTATCATCAGTTACGACATTGTTTTTTCCTGAAACTGAGTTGTCTTCTCCGTTGTCGGTTTTTGCGTCAATGTTCCCGATACCCATATCGGAGTCGGTATCCGGAATTTCAGCAGCAGGTTCAACTGTAGGGGGCGGGGAATTGTTAACGGTACTATTGCCATTATTAACCGGCGTTTTACCCTTATTTTTCGGTTCTTCATTTTGAATTTTTTTTCCGCCTGTTACAGGTTGTTTTGGCTGCGAATAACCTGTAACGTGCAAAACCGCGATAACTATTGTTAATATAACATAAAGAAAAACTTTTGGCATATTACACCATTACAATTTTAGAATGCGTCCGGGATTTTTCCGTATGCATTTCTATTCTTTTTTTGGAGCATCTTTTTCCTGAATCTGGGAAGGTTTTGCCGGATCACTTGTAATCATATCAATCGATTTGATGTTTGCTCTGTTGATGTATGCCAGCAGCATCGCGAAAACGAAAAACATAGCTACCATAACAGCAGTAATTTTTGTGATTACATCCGCTGTGGAAGAACCAAATGTTGATTGAGAGGAGCCGCCAAGTATTCCCATTCCCGAGTTTTTGTCCGTCTGAAGGAGAATTATAATTACTATAAAAAAACATAATATCGCGAAAAATACTGATAGAATAGTATAAAGAATACCCATTGTAACCTCAATAATGTAAGTTTATTTAAAATGATGATTATTATTTCATCAATCCATTAACACATAACATTGCTCATCTATTCAAGAGATGAGCAATGTTTATAACTTCTCAAACACCCGAAATTTTAAAATAATCAAGTGACAAAATTCAACTACTAAGCTTTAGCAATACCAAGAAAAGAATCAGCTGTTAAACAAGCTCCGCCAACAAGTACTCCATCAATATTTTCTTGAACAAGAAGTCCAGCCGCGTTATCTGGTTTTACAGATCCGCCGTAAAGAATAGGAACCATATCCGCTATCGCACTGCCGTACATTTCCGTTAGAACTTCTCTGCAGTATTTATGTATTGATTCAGCTATTTCAGGAGTTGCAACTTTTCCTGTACCAATTGCCCATACCGGTTCGTAAGCAATAACCATGTCCTTCATCTGATCCGCTGATATTCCCGCTAGATCTAGTTTGAGTTGGTTTTTGCAGACATCTTTTGATTTTCCAGCTTCATATTCCTGAAGCAATTCGCCGATGCAAAGCACAGGTTTCAAGCCGAACTGGTAAGCTGCCTTTACTTTGTTATTGATAACTTCGTCTGTTTCTCCGAAAACATGTCTTCTTTCGGAATGTCCAATTAGAATATATTTAGCACCAGTGTCTTTAACCATTTTTGGAGAGTTCTCGCCGGTAAAAGCACCCTCTTCCTTGTAATACATGTTCTGTACGCCAATGTCAATTTTAGAACCTTTTACCATAGATACTATTTCGCGTGTATATGCTATTGGAGGGAATATAATCATCTCTCGGTTAGACATTTCACCTACGCCTTTAAGAAGACCGTTTACAAGTTCAGCGGCCTCACTGGAAGTTTTATACATTTTCCAGTTGCCTGAAATAATTACTCTTCTTGCCATAATATTACTCCTTCATCTAATTTTATTCAACACGGGTTTTGTAAACATGCCCGATATAGTAATAATCGCTTTGTGAAAACTATAATAGTACAAAGCTTAAATTTACAGGAAAAAAATCAACAATTTTATTGTCGATAACTGGAATAACTCGAAAAACTGTTATTGCTTATTTTTTCTTGAGTTCCTCCAGGGTGTTTTTCAATTCCAACTGTTCCTGCCCATAGGCTGACCAGTTTCCCTGTTTTATATAGTTTTCAGAATTCTGATAATGATTATATGCTTTTTCAACAAGTTCTTTTATCGTCGCGGATTCGTTATTCGTTATCGTTTTATTAGAGCCTGTTTCATCTGGCGATATTGTTGTGTTTTTGTTGCCGAATAAAGCCGATAACGCCATTGGCAGATTTTCTTCCATAACGATAGTGTCCCCGAGAGCTAGAATTACACGCTTCAATTCAGGCATTTCACTTGTTTCAGCCTTGATGTACAGTGACTCCACAAAAAGGATGCTGTTTTTGATAGGAATTGTGTACATGTTTCCGCGTATGACTTTTGAACCTTTCTGACCCCAAAGTGTTAACTGTTTGGAAATGTCCGCGTCCTGGTTGATTCTCGCTTCAATCTGCATTGGTCCGTAATTAAGCTTTTCTTTTGGTAGTCTGTATAATTCGAGTTTACCGTAATTTTCTTTATCGCACTTGGCAACGACGAAACCGATCATGTTGTTTTTACTATTGGGTGTGAAAGGACGCATTAATATAAACTCAGTCTGTTTCGCGTTAGGCAATCTTGTAACCGCGTAAAAAGGCTCGACCGTTGTTTCACTATCCTCGTATATCTGTTTCGGAATAGCCCACATATCTTCGTTGTTGTAAAATACATTAGGGTTTGTCATGTGGTAACGCAGCATTACAGTATTTTGAATTTTAAAAAGTGTTTCAGGATAACGAAGGTGTTCTTTAAGGCTTTCAGGCATTTCAGAAATATCTTTAAAGAGTCCCTTGAAAATTTTGGAATAGGTGCTGATTATTGGATCGTCATTATCAATAATGTAGTAAGTGAAACTTCCGTTGTAAGCGTCAATCACGAG
>CAYLTM010000071.1:0-1462 GCA_964386495.1 uncultured Leptospirales bacterium | reverse complement strand
AATTTCTTATATAGTTGATTCGTTTTCCTTCGTAATAAGTGTAAGCTGAATAAGGATAAGAGTCGGAATATGTAAAACAATCTATGAACCAGTAAATTTTACCGTCCGCGACAACAATGTATGGATCATAATCATACATTAAGTATGGAGTAACTTTTTCTGCAATGTCCATAATGTTACGAAATAAATGCAGTCTGCTTTTATCATTAATGTTTTCACTGATAAGAAGATTCATATCGCCAAGTGCGATTGACAGGAATAGTTTTTTCAGGAATCCATTAATTTCAAGACCGCCCGTACCTTGGTATGTCGTAAATTTATTCTCCTCACCGAATGGATAATCAAACTCGCCGGGTTTAATGGATGTGTTGGTTATTATATATGGATTGTTTAACTCTCCATAGTAGATTTCCGGTCTATCCAATTTAAAGTTGATTGTGCTTTTTGGCGGAATATCCTTAACCAGCATATTCGGCATACCTTCTTTAGTTATCTGGTCAACTCTGTTCATAACGATTCCGTAACCGTGCGTAAAAACGAGATGCTCATTAACCCAGCTCCTGCTGCCGCTGTCCATTTCTTCAATATTGAGTTCGCGTCCCGCGATATTTACAGCACGCAAGCTGCCGTCGATTATATAACGGTCTACGTCTACATCGTAGAATTTGTAATAAGGTTTAAGCTCCTGAAGCTGTTTGTATGTCGCGTTCAGCGGCTGCCAGTCCCACAGACGAATATTTTCAATAACATCCGAGTTAGCAGTTATATCATTGTATGTAAGATCGACATCGTTTGGAAATTCATATTCAGTTATGTTGTCGAGATTATAAGCTTTCAAGGTAAAGTCTATATTGTTTTTTATGTATGGCAGTTCCTTGTCCAGTTCGTTTGGTACTACAGAAAAACTTTGCTGAAGAAATGGGATTATATTTCCGGCAAGAAAACAGATTAGTAATGCAATGGGAATAATAATCACTGTGAGAATATATTTTTTCGCCGCGGCACTAAGGGCGGTGATGAAAGAAATAAACAGCATAAAATACATGCAGAAATAAATAGCTGCTTTTTTTGAATGAGCAGCGGTATAACCCGGACCGAAAAATTTATCTCTATCGATGAATAACAGATCATAAAGATCAAGCCGGTAACTTATAGCGAAAAGTGCGAGAAATACTGATGCGGTCAACAGCATGTGCTGTTTAAACGGTTCTTTAAATTGTATTACATTGGATTTATCTGTGTACAGTGATCCGTTTACTATATGATAAAATATCGAAAACACAGAAATAATTACCATCGAAACTGTGAGCCACCAAAAAACAAAAGTGTAAAAAGGCAGCGCGAAGAAATAAAAGGATATCGGTTTGTTTAAAATAGGATCGGTAAGTTCATTCAAAGTTTCAGAGCTGTTCATAAAGAGAAGATAATCCTCCCAGTTGACAGAAGCGAAGGAACCCGATAT
>CAYLTM010000070.1:18548-19839 GCA_964386495.1 uncultured Leptospirales bacterium | reverse complement strand
ATGGTATTGTAAATATCGAGAATACCCGAGGTTTTCGCGTCCTTTAGTATGACAATTCTATTATACATACCATTTTTAACGCCTTCAGATTTTGCGTCAATTTTATGATCTCTCAGATATATAATGAAATTCTCAGCAACCTTATTCAGTTCATTAATCAGCAAATTTTTATCAGTCGATTTTGCCGGTTTATCAATTGTTGCCGGAACTTTTTTTAACGCAGCGGGAGCTGTAACCTTAACCGATTTTGTTGTTTTATTTGATTTCAACTGTTTAATAAAATAATCTGATTCATCGGTATTCTGAGAATATGCACCCTTTTTCGCCAGAGCATCAGCTGCATCATTATACTTATTTCCAGTATGAGATTTCACCCATGACCACTTTATTTTAAACGGAGCGTTATCAAAATAGCTCTGATAAAGTTTCGTAGAAACTTTGTTAGCCTTCCATGTTTTGGTCGCCCAGTCGGCAACACCTTTGTAATCATAAAAAATTTCCAAGCTGGAATAACCATTTGTCCTGCACCATTCAAGAGCGATAATGACTGAGATTATTTCCCCGCCGACCTGCCGGTGTGATGAAAAATCATCATCAATCACCTTACCGGAAATTTCATGAACAACAGTGCCGTTAACAATAACAACCGCTCCGTATCCACAGGAATTCTTGATGAAAGATCCGTCTACGAATATTTGTACTGACTCACTCATGCTAAAGATCTCTTTGTATAGTTCAACAATCCGCCGGCTACAAGAATCGCTCTCTGCCGTTCAGACAATGAAACCTTTAACTTGAAAACCTGATTATTAATTGTGATATCAAAAACATCAGCACCTTTTTTAATTAACAAAGCGATATCTTCAATAAGAAAAATATCTCCCTGTTTAATATTATTATAGTCATCATCGTTCACAAAAGTCATTGGAACTATTCCAAAATTTATCAGGTTGGCACTGTGAATTCTTTCAAATGATTTAGCGATTACAATTTTCACTCCAAGGTAGGCGGGACAAATAGCCGCATGCTCCCTACTCGACCCCTGCCCGTAACTTAATCCCCCGACAATGGCTGTATCGATTCCGTTACTCTTCGACTGGATTGTTCGTTCTGAGAATGACGGATCAAGCCCCTCGAACACATACTTTGAATAGGCTGGTATATTTGAACGGTACTTCAGCCGAGAACCAGCCGGCATTATGTGATCTGTCGTAATTTTATCACCAATCTTGAGACCGATAACACCCTTAATAGTATCATTCAACGGTGACGTAAAAGGCGGATCGCCGAT
>CAYLTM010000070.1:10777-18538 GCA_964386495.1 uncultured Leptospirales bacterium | reverse complement strand
TGATAAATTTTTCGGGCATTGGAAAATCCCCTAGCCTGTCTATCGACTCGGTTGTCGGATCAGTAAGAACACCAGCGACCGCAGAAACAGCGGCTGTCTCAGGACTCACTAGATATATCCCGGCGGAAGGCGTTCCTGAACGTCCTTCAAAGTTTCGATTATTGGTTCGTAGTGACACAGCGTTTGTAGAAGGCGACTGCCCTGACCCTATACAGAATCCGCAGGCGGATTCCATAATTCTCGCACCTGAAGAAATGATATCCGCCAAAGCACCATTCTGCGAGATCATTTCAAATACCTGTTTCGACCCAGGAGCCACGATAAAACTAATGTCTTTATTAATTTTTCTTTCTTTTAAAATTTTCGCGGTAATCATTAAATCTTTGAATGATGAATTAGTACAGCTGCCGACTGCAACCTGGTCGATTTTTAAACCAGCAAGCTCTCTAACCGTTTTAATGTTGTCGGGTGAATGAGGGCATGCAACCATCGGTTCAATGCTGTTCAAATCAATCTCGATAACTCTGTCGTAATGAGCGTCAGGGTCAGCGGATAATTCAACCCATTGCTGCTCCCTGCCCTGTGCTTTCATAAATTCAAGCGTCTTTTCGTCAGAAGGAAATATTGAAGTGGTAACGCCCAACTCAGCGCCCATATTAGTGATAGTAGCTCTTTCCGGAACCGACAAAGTCTTTATGCCGCTTCCTGAATATTCTACGATAGTACCGACATTACCTTTAGTTGTGAGTATTTCGAGAACTTTTAGAATAACATCTTTAGCGGAAACAAACGGTCTAAGACTATTGCTCAGATTAATATTAACTACTTTTGGACATGTTAAAAAAAACGGACCGCCGCCCATTGCGACAGCGACATCCAATCCGCCCGCGCCGATAGAAATCATTCCTATACCACCGCCTGTCGGAGTATGGCTATCGGAGCCCAACAATGTTTTTCCTGGCACGCCAAATCGTTCAAGATGCACCTGATGACATATTCCATTACCAGCCTTTGAATGATATATACCGAATTTATTATTCATGGTCATCAAATACTTGTGATCATCAGCGTTTTCATAACCCATCTGCAGAGTATTATGATCGACATATGAAACCGAAAGCTCTGTCTTCACCCGCGGAATATTCATCGCTTCAAACTGAAGATATGCCATAGTTCCAGTCGCGTCCTGAGTGAGTGTCTGATCAATTTTAATGCCAATTTCCTTACCTGCCGACAATTCGCCTTCAATGAGGTGTGCCGATAATATTTTATATGTTAAAGATTTTCCCATATTTATCCCCAATAATATTTTTACGTTTTCACGCTATTACAACTTACTAAAACCATGATATTTACTGTCAATGAAAAATGTTTGGAAAAATTGCTGTTGAAAAAACAGAAAATCAAAAAAAATGGGGTTACATCCCTGCAACCCCATTGAATATTCAAGTTGTCGATTAATAATCGACATCCTGACGATATAGATTGTGCGGCAGTTTTCAGCTGCCGCATCAGCAAAAATTATTTCGTCTTAACAATATCCAGCAATTCAACTTCAAAAATCAATACTGAATTGCCTGGTATACCAGGTCTGTCCATAGGACCATACGCAAGGTCACTTGGAATATATAGCTTATATTTCGCACCTTTTTTCATCAACTGTAAACCTTCAGTCCAGCCTTTAATTACCTGATTAAGCTGAAACTGTGCCGGCTGCTCTCTTTTATAAGAGCTGTCGAATTCTTCACCATTAATTAAAGTACCCTTGTAATGAACAGATACAGTATCAGTTTCTTTAGGTGTTTCCCCTGCTCCATCCTGAACAACTTCATACTGAAGACCGGATTCAGTAGTTTTCACACCGCTTTTAGATTTATTCTTTTCAAGAAAATCCTTACCGATCTCAACATTTTCTTTAGATTTTTCCTGCTGTTTAGTTCGTATTTGAGCTTCGAAATTCTGAAGAACAGTCATGATTTCCTGTTCATTCATGCTGCTTTTATCTTTAATAGAATCTTCAATACCCTTCGCAAGCTTTTTAGCGTCAATTTCCATGTTAGTTGACTTCAAATTTTTACCAATCTGCACACCTATAGCGTAGCTATATTCTGCTGGATTCGTACCGGATTTGTCAGCAGATTCCTTTTTGGATTTGTCACAACCAGTACTGATAATTGCAGTAAATAATACCAAAGAAACGAGAAAGAAATTACTTTTCATTTTTTTATTACCTTATAATATATTTTTCAATAGTAATCAATAAAACAATTGAACCATCGAATATGAGCAGTAAAAGACAATCATCATTATTATGTCAAGCTTTTTGCTCTACACTGAAAATTGACTTTCAAAATCCGGGTCATTCTGAATTCGCGATAAACAACGCCTCCAAACCGGGTTTTTTTGTATCACCTTTTTTGCGGTACACATAACCGGTCATCCTTGCGTAATTATCCAGATCGGTGTCGATGAGATATGACGATTCATATTCTATCCCCGATATTGAATACTCGATGATTAGCGTTTTTACGGAATCGCAGCAAAGAGCATTACGCAAATATCCGACACCATTGATTGTTTTACCATTAATTATTTTTTTTATTACCAAAACATTATCCTTCCGCTGGATAATCATCTTCCCGTAATACGAACGTCCGTCATTCGGTTCTCTACCTATCAATTCGTAACTGCCGACCAAAAAATCAAGACGTGCACTATCTTCAGTATCATTTTTACTTTCCACAGACTGCGTTTCTTTTGAAAAACTGATATTTTCAGATTGAATAAAAAATCCAATAGTAATCAATACTGTTACAAATAACTTATCGAACATAAAGCCTCCATATACATATATTGCATGAGGTAATCCCCAAAAACTAATGAACCGTTAATAAGTAGTAAATGATTAATGGTGAATAATTACTTCCCAATTGATCACCAAGAACTAATTAATATTTTTTTGTTGTAAAAAACTTCTTCTGTATCAAAATAGTTATTGTTCATAGTGAAGTGTCAAATCATTTAATCAGACTTTCGATTTAACTTCGACAGTCTGATCGGATACAGGATGTATTAATCGGTATCCTGAATTCATTTAAGTAATACAGAAATAAATAATAAAATATACCAGAGTATACATTATATAAATAAGGGACATCCTGATCAGGAAAAAACATGTTAGAGTTACTTTTTCTACTATCATTCACACTACACAATATCGAAGAAGCTTTATGGCTGCCTGGTTGGTCACGACATGCAGAAAAATTTCATCCAAAAGTTGGAAAAAAAGAATTCCATTTCGCATTATTGATTATCACTACTTTCGGATATTTTTTAACATTTATATTTATGGTTAACGGCGGTTCAAATAATGTGATTAAATACGCATATTTTGGTTTTGTATTAATGATGAGCCTGAATTCAATATTTCCTCATTTGATTGCTACAATACTTTTAAAAAAATATGCTCCTGGAACAATTACCGGTTTATTGCTCAATTTTCCAATTGGCATATATATTGTATTCGTACAATATTCAGAAAGCTTTACGAACTATAAATTACTATTGGGATTCTCAATTGTTACAGTTGCAACAGTGATAGCATTAAAACCATTATTTAAACTTGGAAAAATTGTAATTACAGATTAAATTTAAAAAATCACATTATTTTAAATTTTTTTAGAAAATATGCAAAAATAATATTGACTAGATCGACAGTAGTTTTTATATTGCCTTAAATTATTCACGAAGGGATAAAAATTTGGCTAATATTAAGTCCGCAGAAAAAAGAAACCGAACAAACGAGAAGAACAGACAGAAGAATTCTCAGGTTAAATCTGCTGTAAGAACGATTTCTAAAAAAACTTTAGGTGTAATCGAAGCATCTACAAAAGCAACTCCTGAACAGGCTGTTGAAGCCTTGAAAGGTTTTTCAAAAGCTATGGATTCTGCAGTTAAAAAAGGTGTTTTTCATTGGAAAAAAGCTGCAAGATTGAAATCCAGAATGGCTAAAAAAGTTAACGCATTATCATAAAAGAGGCTTTGATTGACAAAGTCCGAATTGATTGATAAGGTTCGCGATAAAACTGGTCTAAATAAGAGAATTATAAAGATTGTTTTTGATTCGTTATTTGATGAGATATGTAAAACTGTTCAAAGTGACGAGAAAGTCGATATCAGAGGTTTTGGTGTTTTCAAACTGAAAAAGATAAAACCGAAGAAAATGTTTTCTCACTTAATGAAACTGGATATTGATGTACCTGGTAAACAAAAAGTAGTATTTACTGCGAGTAAGAATACCGAACATATAATTAAGGGCGTTTAGCTCAGCTGGGAGAGCGTCTGCCTTACAAGCAGAATGTCGGCGGTTCGATCCCGTCAACGCCCAATGAAAAAAGCAGAGTATTTTACTCTGCTTTTTTATTATAAATAATCACGAAAATATTTTCTTCATGCCAGGTATAATCCTAACTGCTATTGAAAATGAAAAACATAACGGAACTGTAATCAACAATACTGCTGTGAATTTCAGCAATGGATGAAGAGCAACCCCGCCGAAAATTACCGACACTAAAATCAATAATGGCGGGTGAAAAACATATACGCCAAAACTATTATCCGCCATAATTTTCTGAATTCTGTTTTTTACATTAGATTTTGCTCTAAAAATTCCTATAAGTGCTATTGAAATCGGTTCACAGAAAAAAGACTCCCATATAGAATATACAGCGGATTGCCATGTTAAACCTCCGTTTATAGAAAAGTCTCCCTGCAGAGGTCCGCCGAAAACCATTAAAACTCCCCATAATGGCAGACCGGCGAGAAACGCCGCCGTGAAATACTTTTTACCTGTCGATAAACTAATCAAACTGAATAGATCGGATCGTCGGGCCATAATACCAATAACAAACATCACTATATATGCCGCGAAATAGCTTATCTGCATATTGACAATTGAAGTCCCTACCGGTAAAAATATTCGTATAATAAATGCTGAAACAGAAATTATTACAACTAATTTCAGAACCGTAATGATGTTGATTTCTGTCAGTTTCGGCATAACTTTATCTTTGAACATTATACGAAATATAGTGTAAAATCCGGAAAATATTATGAGTGCGACAGCAAACCATAAAGGTCCAGTCCATCCGAAAGCATCAAGCTCTGTTATACCGGATAAAAGATACTTAACCGCATTAACCTCAGGATGTGAAATCTTCACTGCAATTGGATGCAATATGATAATGTACACAAGTGTAGGAATACCAAGCCTAAATAGCCTATCTTTCATAAAGGCGGAAGCCCCTTTTCGGTCAAATGACTCCGGTATAAAATATCCCGCAATCATGAAAAGAAACGCCATAAAGTATGCCTGTGTGAATGACTGAAATAGACCGAATACTAACGTGGTTATAAAATCCAACTCCGTTTTTTCCACATAATACCACATCCCGAAACCACTATAGGTTACCGCGGCATGAACCATTATTACAAAAATAATCATCAACGATCGCAAATTATCGATATAGTCAAGTCTTGATGTCATAAGTCTTCCTCCATATATACCAGCTCCCATCCGTGAAAAATGATTATGCCTTTTTTAAGTTTCACATTGCCGAAGGGTTCTGTGTAAAACATTCTGGCAGCATATTCATCCGCAGAATATTTCTGCAGCTGTGCGGTGGATTCTTTTATTTTATCTTCGATTTCGTTTTGCAGCTTATCAGGATTATCGGTGCGATTAATATATTTGAACTCAAACAGATATGCGTATTGCATATCGGGATATTTAATATAAAATGGTTTCATAACGATGTCAGCATATCCCTTCGACATTGCCTCTTCAGACAGCGATAGATAAAAATCGGTGATGTTCAAGTATGCCAGAAAAAAGCCCTGTATCACTTTTTCTCCATGAAAGTAATCTCGAACGCGGGTTTGCTTCTGCACTTCATTTGCAATGAATCGTATTACAGATTTGAAATCACCATCATAAGCCATATTCTGAACGAGACGTGTTAATTCGAAAATATTAACAGAAAAAGTCATAGCGTCATCGAAAGACGCACGAATATACTCATACATCATTGTACGGATTGTTTCATTCGGAATTCGCAGCAATGGCTTACCTTTTACAATTTCTCCGGAAAAAGTCAACAGTCCGAAAAAATATAAGAGCGAGACAAAGTTTACTTCTTCCGTAAGTTTATCCTGTGGAAACGAAGTCCGGATATTTGAGACAATCCCATTATTATCGATGATTTCCTTTAACTTGTTAAAACTGCCGTTTAGTTTGCGGTCTAATGTTATCAAATGGCGAAGCTTACTGTAGTCCATCCTCAAGTTATCGTCTATCAGATTTGACAACTGGTGCTTCGACTGATATGTACTTAAAATGTAATACAATATCGCATCTGTATTATAGACAGTTGTTTCAGCTTTTTCACAGAATCTGTAATTATCGTACCACTTTTTCATTATTTCAATAGTCTCATTTTTATTGAGAAGAAAAACACCTGTTTCTGTGTAATAATCTAATATTTGATGAACATCCTTTTCTGTAAAGCCAAGCATCTCATTGAACCGCTCATCTGTTGAAATATTTTTACCCACATTGAAACCGCTAGTCACGTCATCCATTGTTACAGGCGATACTCCAGTAATGAAAATTCTGCCAAGCCCCGAACCGCTGCCCGATGCCATTGCTTTTAAGTTAGAAAAAAACTGTTTGAAGTATCCGGCATTTCTGGTAAGTTTGATATACTCGGAAGAACCATAATCGGCAATAATTGAATTGGCAAAGTTGTCATATTCGTCTATCATCAAATATATTTTTGTATTGCTTTCTCGAAGTTCATTAGACAGAGTTTGAAGCTTTTCATGAGCAGTACGTTCTTTTTCAATATTTATAATTAATCGTTCCGGTATAATATTCTTATATTTATCGATAAATTTATCAATACGTTTCATACAATAATTATTGAAATCATCCTGTACCTTATCTTTTTCTTTTGTAACTTCTGAAAAATTAAATGACAAAATTAGATATTTTCCTTGTTCTTCAGTCGGGTTTTGTAGAATCCATGTATCGTGGTAGAATTCTTCAAAACGGTCTTTTTTGCTGATATCGTAATACGTTTCGAGCATGGACATTAATAAAGTTTTTCCAAACCTGCGGGGTCTTATGAGAAAAATAAAACGAGTTGACTCTAATAAAGGGATGTATGAAGTTTTATCCACATAATAATCACTTTCTGATTGTACAGATTCAAAATCACCTGCACCGTATGGTATTCGTTTTATTCGAGTCATTGTTACACCCTTCTTGAGGTATATTGGTTTTTGTTTTATTTTCTTAGTGTATAGAGAAATGATTTTATTCGGTTGTCAAGGATTATTTGTGTTAGTGGTAGTGTGGATCAAAATTTAACCGCCCGCTTTTCTCGATGAACGCGGATGGGAATTAGTTGAAGGTTTGAAAGTTCATAAAGTTGTAAAGTTGAAAAATGTGAATGTGTTTGTGATTGTGTTTGTGATTGTGAATTAAATATTAAAACGGCATTGCCCCCAATGGGTGTCAATGCCGAATCGCTATAAATAAGAGGTTGAATGTTATCAATTTTCAAACAGCACTTATTCAAGTGCTGTTTGTTTAATGCAGTAATATCTGCTATTTCTGAGTAATTTTATGTCTTCTTCTGTTCACCATATAAAGGGACATGAAAGAGATGAAAACTAGAATGAAAAGCATTCCGAAAGATT
>CAYLTM010000070.1:7235-10767 GCA_964386495.1 uncultured Leptospirales bacterium | reverse complement strand
GTATAGTCAGTCGCTATCGCAAGCAAATAAGTTGTTATTCCAGAACCAGCAGCCGACCAATTCATAGACGCTTTGGTGTTTACGAGCATAGTATTCTGCTGATAAGCAGCTGGTACAAGTTTCACAGTTACATCTGCTTTATTATACCCGTTAACATTGATCTGCATCATTTTCAAATACGAGTTTGTATTAGAGACAGGAGTGAAAACAGCTTCGTTCTGCATTCCACCAGCATAATATACTCTTGCAGTAATTTTTGTTCCAGCCCAATTTGCTGAATTATTTATATTTCCGCCATACCAGTCCCGTACAGTATAAATATATGTTCCGAGTTTATAACCCATGAAAAGATTTATAGCTTCCGGACCATATCCATCATAATCATCTCGAACCTTGCTAGCTGTTGATTTTAAACCACTAGGATCTCCACCAAAAAAGTGTTTTCCAGTATTCTCATCAAAGGAATATAAATTTTTCTGTTTAACACCATCAATAGTTACACCATTGTCTACCCATCCGAGAAGGAATCTGCTATATGGACTTCCGTCTGTAGTTACCGATTTGTTAGTTGGTCCAGTCATGTAAAGTTCAAGGTCTTCCGGTGTAGCACCCCATTGAATAATAACTCTAACCTGTCCCTGCTGAAGAGTTTCGCAAATAGCCAACCTGTCAAGGGCTATGTTTCCGTTAACAATAATATTATCAAATTTTATTGGATAATAACCTGTCTTGGTTATTTCAACTGTATATGAACCTGAAGCGAGTGCTGGAGTTGGTGTCGTAAATGCAGATGTTGTATAAGTTTTATTAACTTTTATAGTTTCATCCCAAGCTGTTACCTTTATTGTGTACCCAGTAACCGCTGTACCATCATTAGCATTAATTACAGAGCCGCTAATATTTCCTGAAGGTGCACTTGGTGATACAAGATAAAGTGTTCCTGAAGAAACTGTCTCACCAACACTTACTGTTATATTGTTCTTTTCTGCACCATTTAATCCAGTTTTGGTAATTACTGCTCTGTAACGGTTAATTCCAATTCCAACGTTAGGAATAGTAAATACACCACTTGCATTAGTAGTGGTAGTTAAAACTGATCCGCCACCGAATAATGGATTAAGTGATACATTAGCACCGGAAATAAATTCCTTACTGGTATTCATTACTGTCCCTGTTACTGAACCAACGACCTTTATTCCATCGCTTGCTGTTCCAAAACCGCTCCAGTTGCCAAGTGCGTCTGCCGCTTTAACTCTAAAGTAATATGTGTCACCATAAGTATCATTTGCTGTAAACTGATATGTGCTAACTTTTCCCAGAGTAGCACCGCCGTTAATACCGTATACTATATTAGTAAACGCCGCGTCTGTCGCTACCTGAATCTTAATATCAGCTACATCTGCCGCATTCGCCCAGTTTGCTGTTAAATTTGCACTATTTGACATTGCTCCAGTATCAACAGCAGCCGGTGCTGAAGGAGGAGTTATATCAACAGTCCAGTTATATGTAACCGGCAGGCTGACATTTCCCGCAAGGTCTTTTGCTGTTACAGTCACTGAATGTAAACCGTTTGCAGAACCTGTAACCACTATTTTGTCGTTTATAGATGTTTTAGTTACTTCTACACCGCTGTCAACACGATATGTATAAGAATTTATTCCAGAACCATTAACGGTGATATTATTTGTTTGAATATTAGTAGGGTTCTGAGTAAGATCAGAAGTCAGTGTTATTACTGGTGCAATTGTATCAACTGTCCAGTTGTAAACTGTAGGAGTTGCCTGAATATTACCTGCAGCGTCCTTTCCAAGAATCTCAATAGTATGAGCCCCTTCAGTAAGGTTGTTAATAGTAATCGCTTCAGTGATCAGAATCCAATCGGAATATGATCCATTATCAAGTTTATATCTGTAATAAGCCAAGTCGGCAGTTGAAAGATCTATTGTTATAGAATTTGAGTTTGTTACCGATGCTGGGATATTTACTGCGACTGCAGTTGGTAAATCAGTATCAACTGTCCAACTGTAGGTGACTACTTCTGATTCATTACCTGCAAGGTCTCTTGCCTGTATTGACAAAGTATGCAATTGATTTGATAGTCCTGTTTTATCGACAATCTCGCTTGCGGACATCCATTCTGACCATGTGCCGTTATCAAGCTGGTAGCGGAATTCAGTAATTCCCTGTGCTTCAGGATTTGATATTCCAATAGAAATTGAATCATCGCCAGTTATTGTAGGAGGAACCATTGAAGCGACAATGTTGTTAGGCTTTATTGTGTCAACTATCCAGCTTATGCTGTAAGCATCCGCAATTTCAGTCCAGTTACCAGCAGTGTCCTTTACAATAATTGTTAGAGTATTAAGCCCTTCTGGTAAATTTGTTAGATCAAGGGTTCCAGCTGGAATTTCCTCGCTCCATGTTCCGTCGGCTTTCAGATATTTAAACGATTCAATATCTGTACCTGAAATAATTATTGATGCGGAATTTATATTTGTGGTTCCATTTTTAATAGTTGATGGAAGCTGTACCGCACTTGCTATCTGAGATGTTGTCATAGGAGTTGTATCAACAGTCCATGTGTGACTAATCGGAAGTGACTCATTGCCAGCCAAGTCGATACCAATGATCTGGATTGTATGACCGCCATTTGATAGACCAGTTATTTCCCATGTTGAACTGACAGGTATAGGTGCTGACCAAGTAGTCCCGTCATCAAGAAGATATTTATAATAAGCTACTTCGCCCGCACTTCCTGTTAAGTCAAGTGTGATCTTGTCACTGTTGCTTAGTGTAGGCAGAATAGAAGTGTTTAAAACTACCGATGATGTTGCCGGTGCAGTCATATCCACTGTAAAATTATAAACGTTTGGTTCTGACCAGTTTCCTGCATTATCCTGAATCGCAATTGAAAGAGTATGATCCGTTGCAGACAAATCATTTAGAGTAATTGTTAAAAGAGTGTTAATTTCTTCAGGTGTTAATCCAGCTGGTATGTTAATAACATGTTCTGTACCACCATCAAGAATCCACTTTATTGCCTGTATATTATCATTACCATCAATCACAAACGAAATGTCATTATAATTGTAAATTGCTGGTGTATTAATATTTGTTATTATAGCTACTGGATTCGTAGTATCAATTGTAAAATTCGTTACAGCTGGTATTACTTCTGACCAGTTGCCGGCAGCGTCCTGCACCTTAATATTAACATTATAAGTTCCGTCATCAAGATCTTGTATAGTAATCAGGTTACCGGTACCGGAGATCCATGTACCATTTAACTCATACTGATATGCAACAATGCCATCACCAAGCTGAATATTAATAAAGTCTTGATTCCAAATTCCACCGTTAAGATTTATACCGTTCGGTGAAGTAATATTCGCTAAAACTTCCGTTGATGTAGGTGCCGCTGTATCGACAGTCCATGTTATTATTGTTGCTTCAGAATATTCCTGCCATACACCATCAGAATTTTTCACAATTACTTGAAGTGTGTGTAGTCCGTCTGATAGTCCAGTAAGCG
>CAYLTM010000070.1:6114-7225 GCA_964386495.1 uncultured Leptospirales bacterium | reverse complement strand
TCCGCACTCCATGTACCATCATCAAGCAGATATTGGTAAGCGGTTATGCCATCACCGCTGACACCGAATGTAAAGTCAGTCGCACTTGTGCTTGTAGAACCATTTGTATTTATAGTTACAGTATTACCGTTTTTGTCTGTTATAGTTCCGAAGTCTATTACTCCTGCAATAGCTCCCTTACCTGTAAACTTGTATTCGGCTATGTCTATAGCATTGCCGGATAAGTCTTCCACGTTTCTGACAATCGCATTATATTCAACCCCTTCTTTTGTCGTTGAAACAAGCGTAACTTCAACATATTTTGATTTCGCTTCTACACTTTTTGCTGAAATAGTTTCGTCATTAGCTTTAAAACTGTAGTTAGCAACAGTTTTCGCTACAGATTCTTTAATGTCTTCAGAAAAATCTATACGAATAACAAAGTTAGAAAGAGCTTTCGCGTTTGTAATAAACGGTGCTGAAGTATCTTTAACTTCAGACGAGCCACCATTATCCGTGCCTGCACCGGATGCGATATCCGAACCCTCCGGTTTAACCGGTTCATCAGGATTATAGAGATCCTGAACACCTTCAGATTGTCCCGCACTAAAACTGCCACCGGCACCGCCTCCGCAGCTTAAAAATGCAAATGCCGTTATACATAAAATTACTAATACTTTTTTCATACTTACCCCAAATTGTTTTAATTTTAATCAAATACTTAACTATAAATTCTTTGCGAAATCAGAAACTTTCCTTGAACTTCTGCGTAACTGATAATGAAAACTAAACAGAATGAAACCGGACACTAATAACAACCGCCCCCGCCATTCACGTGAATCCACTTAAATAATATGATTCGACAATATACGATAAAATATCATTGACACGAAGAATACCAGCTATTGCGAATGTATAGTTTAGATGGAAATGCCGTAAAATTTTGAAGGGCTTAAACATATAAGAAATCCTCAATAATTTTTACAGGTGCTGTAGAACATATGACTTAAAAAGACCTGTTTCGCCATAACATATGTTACGTCGAATATGCGTAACAATTGTTATGCAATAAGTATTTTGTCAAGAAAAAAAACAGCCCGAACATGTTTTTTTACAATTTTTAGCTATTTTT
>CAYLTM010000070.1:4778-6104 GCA_964386495.1 uncultured Leptospirales bacterium | reverse complement strand
CATATGAAACCAAAAACAGACGAAATAAATAAAGGAAAACAGCGCATTATTGATGCCGCAATTGAAGTTATTAAGGAAAAAGGTGTTACCGAGACTTCGGTACGCGATATTGCGGCAAAAGCGGGTATAACAACAGGGTCTATTTATCACCATTATAAAAACAGGGAGGAGGTTCTATTCGATGTTCTTCATAAAACACTGCATATCAGTCCAAGAATTTCCAATAATCCATCAACAAAGACTAAAAATCGTGAAGATGTTTTGGCGGAAATCTGCGATGGTATAAAAGAACGTTTTCTGAAAAAAGACGAACAGCGTTTCTATATACTTCTTTTAATCGATGTAATCGCGAAAAATAATGAACTTAAAGACCGTTATGCTGATTATTACAAAAACATTCTTAAAGATACCGGCGATCTTTTTTATTATGCGTTCGGCATAGAAAATGAAAAAATGAAGAAAGCTGTCGCGTCAATTCTAGTTATGGCTCTTGATGGGTTTGCAATTCAGCAGTCTCTTGAGGCTTTTCCAGAAAACACCGAAGAAATGATCCGGGTTTTTATAGAATTTTTTTCAGAAAGCATACCAGTATATCTGGAAAAACATAACATCGATTACAGTAAACCAATATCATGATTAAAAAACACTTGATAATATTTTACAATTTATTATTATTTACAGGATAACTGATATTTTCTGAGATCTCTCTAGCGGAGAAATCATTTTATTAGGAAGGTGGTTATTATGAAAATTGTCAATAGACACAAGCATCACTTGTTGGTAATACTGGTTTTGGCATTCGCATTGTTTTCCAGAGGATGCTACTGCACTTCTAAAGTAAAGTATGTCGTTTCCGGTACCGCGGAAAATGTCCAAATATCTTACACGAACGGCAGTAATGATGTTAAAAAATCTAGTAAGTCAGTACTTCCCTGGAAAAAAACTCAAAGCTTTGTTGATGTTTGGGTTCTGGCAGGCAGCTCAGATGACACTAATGATATTGAAAGTGACCAGGAAAAAACAGAGGAAAATTCAGAAAATACAGATGACGAGTCAGCGGAAACGACTCCAGAAGAAACTACTACTGACGATGACTCAACCGATGATTCAACAAATGGTGACGACGCTGAAAATGATGACGATGATGACGATGCTGATGAGGATGATGACGACGGATCATTCTGTGACGACACCAGTGATGACGAGGATGAAGAAGATAAAGAAGAATCTACAACCGCAATAAAACCTAAATACGCAAGTTCAGGTTCTTCGTCAGATGGGAAATATGAAAACCACGCCTATATCAATGCATGGACAATTGTTCCA
>CAYLTM010000070.1:0-4768 GCA_964386495.1 uncultured Leptospirales bacterium | reverse complement strand
AAAAATAATTAAAGAAGAAATGATTAACGGGGTTATGACTGATGTTACAGAAGAAAAAAGCATCACGATAAAAATTTATGTCGATGGAACCCTCAAAAAAAAGAAAACCATCAAAGGTAAAGGATTCATAAACATTGATGCTCAATATGATTTTGGCGATTGGTAATTATTTTTGTTCTTATCAAAACTGTACCCTTCACCAAGATACATTGCAATTGAACCGTACCCTTTAGGGTACGGTTGTAATCTAAATTTTACAGTACAAAATAGTTATTTCATCAGAGCTTTTCTAAGAGCTTCAATTTTATCAGTTTTCTCCCAAGGGAACTGGCATCTTCCGAAGTGTCCGTAAGCCGCAGTTTCCTGATAAGACCAGCCGTTAGGTGTTAATAGACCAAGCTCTTTAATCAGTCTCGCAGGACGGAAGTTAAATATTTCTTCCGATTCCAGAACATTCTGAATGTTGATTTCATCAACCTTTGATGTTCCATAAGTGCTGACATTTATGCTTAGAGGTTTAGCAACGCCTATCGCGTAAGCAACCTGTATTTCACACTTCTCAGCCAGTCCTGCCGCAACAATATTTTTTGCTGCATAACGGGCATAATACGCCGCTGATCTGTCTACCTTCGAAGGGTCTTTTCCTGAAAACGCACCGCCGCCGTGAGAACCCACACCGCCGTAAGTATCCACAATAATCTTTCTTCCAGTTAAACCGGCATCACCATGAGGTCCTCCGATGACAAATTTTCCAGTAGGATTGATATAATATTCGGTTTTACTTGTTAAAAGTCCAGTAGGTCCAAGAACATCCTTCACAAAAGCAACCAGGTCTTTTCTAATAACATCCAACGATAAATCATCTGTCTGATGGGAAATAACAACACTGGTAATCTCACGAGGAACACCGTTAACATGCAGTATCGAAACCTGCGATTTTGAATCCGGTCTCAAATACGGTATTTTCTTTTCTTTACGTAATTTTTGAAGTTCAAATAATAATCTATGGCTGTATAATATCGGTGCTGGCATAAGCTCCGGTGTTGAGTTTGTCGCGTAACCAAACATCATTCCCTGGTCACCGGCACCCTGCTCATGATCAGAATACTCATCTACACCCATCGCTATATCAGGTGACTGTCCATGGATTCTACAGACATATTCGAAAGTGTCAGAGCAGAATTCATACTCCGGTTTATCATAACCAATACCTTTGACAACTTTCCGTACAATAGATTCAGGATTAATACTATTCCAACCGCCGCAGGTAATCTCTCCGATGTTAGCGACAAAATTTGTTGAAGTCGCGGTTTCACAAGCAACACGGCTTTTGGGATCTGCAGCTAAACAAGCATCAAGTATAGCGTCCGAACTCTGGTCACATACTTTATCAGGGTGTCCTTCGCTGACTGACTCGGATGTAAAAACATGTGCATAATTAATTTTACTCATTTTAATCTCCTCGTTGTAATCAATTTAATCATTTTAATCATTTTAAATTATTTAATCATTTAATAATCACCCCGAATTTTCAGGGTTGATTATTTTTGCTATAATTATAACCACTAGTATCTGTAATGATCCGGCTTATATGGACCATTCGGACTGATGCCAAGATAATCGGACTGTTCTTTAGTAAGAGTTGTTAGTTTCGCACCAACTCTGCTCAGGTGCAATGCCGCGACTTCCTCGTCCAATTTTTTAGGCAAGGTATATACCTTTTTCTCAAGATTGCCTTTCGCCAGCATGAGCTGCGCCAGCGTCTGGTTAGTAAAACTGTTGCTCATAACAAATGACGGGTGACCAGTAGCGCATCCAAGATTAACCAGTCTACCTTCAGCAAGAACGATTATCGATCTTCCGGATTTCAATATCCATCTATCAACCTGAGGTTTAATATTTTCTCTTATACAGCCTGACTCTTCAAGATACTTAATATCTATTTCACTGTCGAAGTGTCCAATGTTGCAGACGATCGCCTCATTCTTCATGGTTTCCATGCGTGCTCCGGTAATGACATCGCAGCAGCCTGTTGTAGTAATGAAGATATCTCCGTAAGCGGCAGCATCATTCATAAGAACTATCTGGTAGCCTTCCATCGAAGCCTGCAGTGCACATATAGGATCAATCTCTGTGATTAATACGCGGGCACCCATGCCGCGAAGCGCCTGAGCACAGCCTTTTCCCACATCGCCGTATCCCGCGACCACGCATGTTTTTCCGGCAATCATAATGTCTGTCGCTCGTTTAATCCCGTCTATAAGAGATTCGCGGCAGCCGTATAGATTATCAAATTTAGATTTTGTAACAGAATCGTTTACGTTAACAGCCGGGAAAAGAAGCTCTTTTCTTTCAGCCAACTGGTAAAGTCTATGAACCCCTGTAGTGGTTTCTTCCGACACGCCTTTAATGTTTTTCGCGATTTTCGACCATCTGGATTTATCAGCAGCCAAAGAATCTTTCAATCGGTCAATTATTATCTGATATTCTTTGTTATCATATTTTTTATCAAGCATAGCGGGATTACTTTCCGCCTTAACTCCATCATGTATCATTAAAGTAGCATCTCCGCCGTCATCAACAATTAAATCTGGTCCAGAACCGTCTTCCCATGTAAGAGCCATCTCTGTACACCACCAGTAGTCTTCGAGGGTCTCTCCCTTCCAGGCAAATACCTTCGCCAGACCAAGCTTAGCAACTGCCGCAGCCGCGTGATCCTGCGTAGAAAATATATTACATGATGCCCAACGTATATCAGCGCCAAGTATATGCAGCGTTTCAATAAGCATTGCTGTCTGTATAGTCATGTGAAGACTGCCTGTAATCTTCAAACCTTTGAGGGGTTTTTCTTTTCCGTATTTCTCGCGAACTGCCATCAAACCCGGCATTTCGAGTTCCGAAAGTTTCATTTCCTTTACTCCAAGTTCCGCGGTATTAATATCTGCAACCTGATACTTTAGAGATAAATCTAATGGTTTAATTGTCATAAATGCTCCTTATACTTTATTTATTTTTTCGCTGGCAAAAAAATTCAATTTTAGCCCTTTTTCGACATTGATCGTTTTCTGTTCCTTTAAAACAAAATCATTATTTTTAAGCCAGTTCCCTATTTCATTTTTTCTGAAACCCGGCCATTTGTCGCCATACATTAATTTCATATCACTGTTTCTATGATGTTCAAAATCGATTATAATAAACCTGCTCCCGCATGAAAGAATTCTCGAAACTTCATTAAAAGATTCAGCGGGATTATCGAGATGATGCAGCACCAAATTCATTACAGCACATTCCGCTTCGTTATCCTTGAAAGGAAGGTATTCTATTGAACCTATTCTAATATTTACATTATTTTTTCCACGGGTTCGGGATTTTGCCATCTGTATCATTTTTTCAGAACTGTCTACTCCAATCACATTTTCCACATGTGACGAAAGATATTCAAGCAGATCGCCATTTCCGCAGCCGAGATCAGCAACATTTTTGCAATTACCAATCATTTGGAATATTTCTGAATTTATATCTAAATCTCCGAAAATATCACGCTTCATGGAATCCCATCGATCCGCGATGCTGTTAAAAAAAGCCTTTGTATTAATACTACGCTTATGAAAAACCTCGGCTGAAGATGACATATCCTCAGGGTATTCCATTTCATTAAAAAGAAATGCCAGTTTCGAAAGATCATTTTCAGAACTCATTTTATAATAGGAAAATATTCCATCTTTTCTCTGAACAACGAGATTTGCTTCAAGAAGAATCTTCATATGATGAGAAACTCTTGGCTGGGCAATTTTCAGGACTTCCGAAAGTTCATTAACATTAAATTCATACTTATTAAGAATTGTTATTATTCTTAATCGTATTTCATCAGACAACGCTTTGAAAATTTCAATTTTATTGATCATCATTTCTCATCCAACAATAGACATTAATCCGACTTATAAGTTACAGGTAATTAATTCTACATTCACAAAAACAATAAACGTTCACGCATACACATATCAACATATATACATATGTCAATGTATTCATATCTATAAAACATGTCAACATTTTAATTACGTTAATTCAATATTTTAATTGCTCATTTTTTGGCTGTAAAATGCTTCTCCGCCGCCGTAGGCGGCGGTGAGCCATAATCGCCACCACTTATTGAGCAGATACTGTTTTAATCCTTGTTCCAGGGTAATAAAACTCCAGAATATCACGGCACGATTCTCCTCTAACAGCCATTTCCTTCGCCCCATACTGGCAGAGACCAATACCATGCCCAAGACCCTTGCCTGATATATGAACAATATCGTCATTAACTCGAAGAGTGAAGTAATTACTTTTAATAGTATTCCAGCCAAGCGATTTACCAGTTTTTGATAAAAAAGTATTAATTCTGAAATCTTTACGCTTTCCTTCGCTAATAAATATTATTCTCGAGACCCTGCCCTGCTTCATAACTGTTTCGATTTTCTCAATATCATACGCATCAAATATATTTTCAAATTTAGCCAATGGTATCGAACAGCTCCATTCATAGTGTGGCGAATCCACGCAAAAATCATTCTGCCAAAAGTATTTCGCGTCTCTTCCAAATCTGTAGAAATTGTTATAAAGGGATTTGTCTTTAAAGAAATCATCGGGCTGACCGAGCAAGCCTCCGCATGTTGAATGAAAGTAGGCGCAGACTACATCCCTGCCGGCTGTTAAAACCTGCCCTTCAGTTAAGCTTTTCGTGTCAGTTATAACCCCGGCAAACGAAACAAATTGCGTTAAA
>CAYLTM010000069.1:18741-19918 GCA_964386495.1 uncultured Leptospirales bacterium | reverse complement strand
TTTGTAAACAAAAGGTTCAGTGATGCCGAGCTGTCTTGTGAAGCGGAGTGCACGCCTTAAAATTCTGCGAAGCACGTAACCTCTGCCTTCATTGGAAGGATACGCCCCGTCGGTCATGGCGAATGTGAGTGCACGTGAATGTTCGACAATGACATTTATTGCAACAATGTTTTTTCCTTCATAGGGGATGCCGGTTTTTTCAGACACGTAATCAACAAGACGTTTTAATTCATCGGTTTTTGGAAGTTTAGTCTGTACGCCATTTTCATCCTGAAAAAACTGGTTGAAAACAAGATTCCAATATTCCATATAGCGTTCACAATCGCAGCCAGGTTTGCAGTTAGGATCACCGCAGCCGTATTCTTCACCCTTGTCAATATATAGCTCAGAGCAGGGACCGCAAGCGCCGGAATTTCCGGCAGGTCCCCAGAAATTGTCTTTTTTCCCGAGACGGACAATCCTGTCAGCAGGAACCTTAATAGAATTGTGCCAGAGGTCATAAGCTTCATCATCATTTTCATAAATAGATACCCAGAGTTTGTTTTTATCAAAACCCAGAACATTGACCGAATAATCCCATGCCCATTCTATTGCTTCAGTTTTAAAATAATCACCAAATGAAAAATTTCCGAGCATTTCGAAAAACGTGCAATGACGTTTGGTTTTTCCGACATTTTCAAGATCACTAGTTCTGAGACATTTTTGAACAGACGCGGCTCTCGTGTAATCCAATTTCACAGTACCTGCAAACATAGGTTTAAACTGCACCATGCCGGCAGTAGTAAATAGTAGTGTGGGATCATCCTTTGGTATCAACGGACTTGAATGTATAATTTTGTGTTCTTTATTCTTAAAATAGTCAGTGTATGACTTTCTTAAATCGCTTACTTTCAACATGTTTTCCTCGTGGTATATTTGTAATATTTTTGAAAGAGTACTTTTCTCTGTGATGGTAGTCTTATTATTGAATATAGTCAATTTGTCAATTTTTTATTAGGTGTCAGAGCAACAAAAAAATTCGATTGACAGCTGGATAACTGGCAATTAGTTTCCAATTAACAATAAATTTATTGAGTGGTCTTACTTATGGAAGATAATGGAAATTGCGTGATGGACGCGGCGGCTTTACAGGAACTGACATCTATGGAAATGCCGTTTGGTAAATATAAAGGGGTAA
>CAYLTM010000069.1:15589-18731 GCA_964386495.1 uncultured Leptospirales bacterium | reverse complement strand
ATCGTCTGGTTTAAAGAAAATGGTTTTCCAAAGGGCAGACTCGGTATGCTGCTATCAACACTATATGAGATAAAACTTTATGGACTTGAATACCTGCTTACTCCGTTGAAAACAAAATCCAATTAATATCTCTTATAATATGCAAAATACTCATCTGGATCTTCCTCTATCGGATTACCCGATAAATCATAGCTGGAAAAACCGCTTTTATAAAATTCTGGAACCATGTCAAATATTTTACCTTGCAAAGTGAGTATATTTGATTTTAAAGAACTTTCAGTAAATATTCTTTTTCGTAACGCTTCATATCTAGCAGCAAGAATTATTCCATTCCCATAAAGATCATATTCCTTAACACCAGCAATTGGATAAAACGCTTCCAAATCTCCAATAGCTGCAGCGACCGAACAAAATATTTCTTTTTTCAGAGAATAATCCTTCACTATGTCATTAAACACATTAATAAATTTTTCAGAAAGCTCAATAGCCGCAATTCCCAGATTAACATTCCCAGGACTTCGAAATGGAAAACCGATTGAACATAAAAACCCATCACCCATTTCCTTTATCCTGTATGCGGTACTGACAAATTTCTCCTCATCATATCCTTGAAGCATAATCTCCTGACACCGGAAAAAGAAAATTCGGAAAAACTCCTGAGCCTGTTCATGAGGCATATGTGAACTGTTCACAATATCCAGAGCAATTACAGCTCCATAAGATTTTAATGACGGCATGGTGTCTTCCAGAATTGCACCCTTTTTTATCATAGAAATCTGATGCTTGTATACAACTTTTTGCAACTGGTTATATACATGCGATTTTTCTTTTTTTTCCACCTCGAGTTTATTAATATAATCAGCCTGCTGCCGCATCATTTTCTGCTCCTTAAAACGCAGAAGATCACCAAGTGCTAATGATAGCAGTACAATTTCTGCGGAAGCACCGAACTAATATGCCCACTCTCCATAAATTGTCAAAGGAATCATTTTTGTAATTGTTAAGTTAAAAAATATAGAACCTATCGCTAAAGTTCCCCATGCTATAGTAAAATACAAAGCAGGACGAAACCCCGATATATAGCGATATATACCAAGAGGTATTGCGGTTAATCCGAAGAGAATCAGAAATATATTATAAGCCCTAATTGATACAAAAGGTCTAAAATATGTTAAAACAAGCATCGCGGAAAATATTACAAGTAAACTTAAAATTAATTTATATATGCGATTTGAGTTTTCCCGTAGTTCTAGAAACATAACCGTAAATAGAATCGCGGCAAAGCCATTGATAATAAGCCAATATATCCAGTTGTCAGTAATTAAGTTCGAATATTCTCCCGCAAAATTATACCCAACACCAAGATAACACATGTTGAACAATACTGATGTTGCCAGATAAACTACATAAATCAAATAATATGTTTTACGTACAAATACATATATTATGAAATTATAAATCGTCATCACTAGAAATATCGCGAGAACCCCTCCGATGATTAAATAATCATAAGTTACTTTCTTTGAAAAAGATTCCTGTGACATTATAACAAATTCAGGAAACAGCAAAAATTTCACATCCACTCGAACATAAAATACATTTTCACCATTTTTAATCTTTACTGGAAATGCAGGCAGGCGATAATTACGATTTGTATCCGCTTTATAATATCCCTCCTCTTGAATATTTACACTATCATTTTCTTTAGAATAAAATTTTATTTTATGAAAATTATAAATACTTACAAAAATAAAATCCCGTTCCTCATGTGCATTATTGATTATAATTTTAAGTAATACAGAACCAGGTTTAGAGAATACATTTAAAAAATATTTTTCATCAAACTTTTGTATTTCATGATTTATAATGAAAATATTTTCATCAGAAATTGTTTCAGAATCTTTTACAATATATACATCCTGCTTTATATCCGATAAAGTATCCGAGTCTCCGCATGATGATAACACAAAAAGAAATATAATTATGGAAAAATAATATTTCACATCACTACCCTATTTATGACATATTATCAGTTTCCGTATTTTCCTATTACCGCAGACGTTTTGCTATCGCGTATTTCAGAAATTTTCTGCCATAGCTTATTTGCAGTATCCTTGTTCTCTTTTAGATATTGATGACTAAACATTATAAAATAATCTTTCTGAATAAACGGAGTAGGAATTTTTTCAATATCAGTAATACCTTTGACCGTAATATAATTATCAGCGACAAGATCCTGCTGTGCGTAACCATCAATCCTGCCTAACTGAAGTTTTTTTATATTCTGATCAGTGGTTTTTGCCTCATCGACTTCTATTGCGATTTTTTTCAGATCATTAACAACCGAATACCCTGTGTTTGCTCCTATTATAGCATTCCCTCTTGCCAAATCGAATCCTGACAAAACTTTCCCATCCCAATTTAATTTACTTCCTTTTTTCTTGTATATGTGATATTTGAGTGTTGCTATTCGCTTACTTTTATCAGGCTTATCTCCATCCATAGGATATACTCCGCTTTCACGACGCTCTTCATTGAAGGAAAACATAAATGCCCCATCAACAAGCTTTCCATCCTTCAATGACGATATAACTCTTTTGTTAGGCAAACGCACATATACCACTTTTAAACCGATCATTGTTGCCGCTTCAGAAATTACCTCCATTGCTATACCCGGAGCCGGTAATTCATGGTTAATTTGAAACGGAAAGGCTTCAGCATCAGAATAACCTAATCTTATTTCCTGCTTAGCTGAAAACAACATGGAACCTGGAAATAATATAATAAAAAATAAAAGCACATACTTAAGAAAAGTAAAAATCATTTTAAACATACAGCCTCCCAGATTTACTCATTAGAAATAAAACATTTAGATAACAAGCTTGTAAAAGAGAAATTGTCAGCCCAAATTATATGAAAAATAAAAAAGTACAAATACACATTTTGTAACTATTGACCGATTACATATATTTCTGCAAGTAAAAAACAGATATATAAAAACTATTTTCAGAGATTTTACAAAGAATTCATTTGAAAGCAATTAATTTATGAAAAAAGCATATGCTCTTAATAGTTATGTCCTATTTAATACTTTGATAAATCCAATTCTTTAATTGTATTAAGATAATTAAAATACGCGCCC
>CAYLTM010000069.1:12703-15579 GCA_964386495.1 uncultured Leptospirales bacterium | reverse complement strand
CAAGTGAAATTAATTGACAAATATTATGTCTCATTAATACATTGCGATAACCTTTTCATAATTTTACGGAGATTCAAATGATAATTAATGCATTAACAATTGGTGCTTGCCTTGGATTAATATTCTTTTTTAGAAGAATGGATCGGGCAAATATACGTATTACAAAGTTAAAAAGGTTTTCAGATAATTCATTCAAAGAATTTAAAAAAATTACCGATGAAGAAAGCAGAAAATATAAAGACGCGACTATCGAAATGGACATTCTGCTAAAAAAAGCAAATTCACTAGCCGGCAACATACGAGTATCTATCGATGATTTATCTAATAGACTAACCGGTTTAAATGTGGAAAAAGATAATATGCGTAAAATTGAAGAACACTTGCAGTCAGTTCTTGGCGCGGCTGATGAAGTTAATCAGCAAATTCAATATATTGAATCCACAAAAAATTCCTTTAAAAATTTTGTAAAAAAAATCAACGCTGTTTCAGAAACAGTTCTTATGCTGGAAAAAAATAACCAGAGTCTATCACAGAACTTCAATGATAAAATCCGTGAACGTTCCAGAGAAATGTCGGATGAAATCAACAATTATGTAAACCTCATGAAAGGCCGTATTGATGAACAGGAAGAAAAAATCATTAACAGCAGTATGGCGAAAGTTAATCAGCTTACAGAATGCGTTACAGAAGATATAGCAAGAATGGAAACTTCTCTGGAAAATGCCGGAGAATCAATAATGTCAGGTATAAAAGATAAAATCGACAGTGCTTCGAAAAATGTTGAACTTCTGGACTCCAGAGTTTCAGCCGCAGAAAAAAAGATTTTCAGCGATCTTAATGATAAAGTTTATTCTCTAGAAAACACATTGTCGGACTTCGCTCTACAACTCCATAACGTGAAAGACAATATTTTTAATGAGTCAAGAAATGAAATTAAAGATCTTTCATCACAAATAGAAATTCTTAAAAGCTCATTTTCCGGACTAGAAACGGATATATTTTCTGAAGTAAAAAAAGAATCTGATAATCTAAAACGCAATTTTAATCAAACTGTAATAAAAGCGACAGAAATTAAAGATTCACTTTTTAAGCAAACCGAAGAAGATATCAAGAAAGCCGAAGAGCAGTTAAAATCCATCGAAATTCTTATTGATTCAACCAAAACCACGTTCAATACCAAAATCGACAATCTCAGCATCGCGATTGATAAAAAACTGGAAACTATTGAAAGCAAGGTAGGAGAAGCATCCGGTAAAATAATTGATAAAGTCCGTATCGAAATTGACTATCTGCGCGAAAAAGTTCATCAGACCGAAAACTCAATATCGGACATACAGACTGTTGCGTTTGAAAAGGCGAACAAAGATATTGATAAAATTTACGATAAAATAAAGTCTACAGAATATTCTATTGATGAAACCAGAAAAAAACTGATCGAGAGTTTTGAGGAAGAGACCAGTAAAATACGGGAAAACATTAATACATTATCCATACATTCAATCGCGAAAAAAGACGAAATTATTAAAGCCGTCAGAAGAGAAGCTGAAGATATTAAAAAAATCATCGATCATTTTAATGACAGATTTAATGAACTCGAAAATAAAATGTATGATGATTCCGATGAAATTTTAAAAAATATTAACAACGAATATGTGAGTGTTGAATCTAAAATTGACACGTTATCCGAAAAACTTGGAAACATCGGCAATAATATCGGCGATTCACTCGACTCCCAATTTTCAAATTACAAAGATGAGTTCGGAAATCTTTTTGATAAGCTTCAAAATGTTAAAAAAGAAATTATCGCCTACGAGCAAACCAACCGTGTTTTCCAGAGAAATGATGAGCTTATAAAAGAATTGGATTCTTCCATTGAATACTATAATAAAATGATTGATGATTCTCATTCACGTGCTGCTGATCTTGAAAAATTTGTCGCGGAAATTGATGAATTTAAAGAACTAAAAAGAGATCTTGAGAAAGAACTAAAAATTTACTCAGCTAAACGCGAAAAGGTTCAAAGTATCAGCGAGGAGATTCACACGCTGATTGATCTTACTGAAGATGTTAAAAGCAACGCGGAATTTCTAAAAGATAACTCGCTTAAAATTGATCACATCAATTCTAAAATCGAAGCCCTCAATGAAAGCTACTCAACACTGAATGATAGAATTATGGAGCTTCATGACTATGAAGAAATGATATCACGCAACTTGGGTGCTGTCGAAAGAATTGACTCAGTAATGAACTCTATTGAACTTCGTGTAGAAAATTATCAAAAAAGTATTGATAAGACCGAGAAAAAAGCGGCGAAGGTTCGTGATTACCTTCATAACATTGAGGCTGTCACTCTCGACTTGAAATCACGCGAAACTGAAATAATATTCATGAAGGATAAATTCAGCGAGATTGAGGGATTGTCTGAACATCTTGAACAGCGAATCAATCAGATACAGGCGATGATGAGCAAAATTGAAAAAATGCGTTCTGAAATAGATACATCCGATGTCCGTCTGCAGGATATGTTCAACAGAACTGACATGAAAATGAAACAGTTTTCCGATTTTATTAAATCTGTCGGCGATCCGAACTCTATTGTAAAACATGTTAAACCCGGAATAGACATCAACCTTAAAGGTGTTAATGAAAATGTTGTAAAGGCTGTACGCGATCTATCATATAAAGGTTGGAATTCAGACGACATTTCAAAAAAACTTATGCTGGAAGAAAATACTGTCAGACTGATTATCAATACAGCATCGATGTAATATGATAAAAGAATTTGAAATAAAATCTTCATCGAAGGAACAGTTGATTGATATTACAAGTAAGGTCGCATCAGCGGTGAAGGAGTCTGGCACTGTACAGGGAATTTG
>CAYLTM010000069.1:10618-12693 GCA_964386495.1 uncultured Leptospirales bacterium | reverse complement strand
GAATTTGTGTAGTCTACACACCGCATACGACAGCGGGGATTACAATTAATGAAAATGCTGATCCTGCTGTCGTACAGGATATTTTATCCGGCATGAAAGGTCTTAATTTTGAGAAAATGAATTTTACTCACATGGAAGGTAATTCAGCGGCGCATATCAAATCATCATTATTCGGCTGCTCTGAAACAATTATTATCGATAAAGGACAACTCCTTCTTGGAACATGGCAGGGTATATATTTTTGTGAATTCGATGGACCGCGGAAAAGAACAATTCTAGTCAAAATAATTTAATTGACTCTTTTCAGTATAAATTATCCCTTACCTGACAAATAAATTTGAAATTTCTATCAATTTTCAGAGGTTATAAATGAGAATTATATTTAGCTTTATTATATTATTAGCAATTTTACCATGTACTTATGTATATGCCGAAGACAACAGTTATGGCGCGTCCCTATCAACATCATTTACGATTCTTCAGGATCAAAAAGGAAACAATTTTTACGCCGGTACTATTCCGAATTTCGAATACCTTGATTCTCTCTATGAAAATAAATTATACCTATTATCTGGTTCACAATGGACATGGGGATATTCTAAATTTTTCGTTGACTGGGGATTATTACTTGGAGTTCGTTATTATCCTATTGAAAAGTATGTCAGCCTTTACACTTTCGGTGAAGCCGGCACGTTCTTTTTCAATAATATCACTTTAGCGATGCACTTCGGCGGGGACATTGATTTTGATTTTGGAAACAACAGCTGTTTTTTTGTAGGTGCTGAATATTACAGAAGAAAAGTCAACGGTCTGGCTGAATTCGTGGAAAAAGACCATTGGTATCTTGAGTGTAACGGAGTTTCTTTCCACGCTGGTATCCGTACCAGATTCACAGGTTCTCCATTTTCAGAAAGAAGAAATCCGCTCATACTATAAACCTATTGAGGTTCTCGATAAGTGTTCGATAGCCTGTTCGGGTACTAGAAGTACTCAAAGATTTCTTATAGTGGATAAATCTACATTTTCTCACAGATATAGTTAAGATAAAGTGTTTATTGATTTTATCATATATTTAATAATACGATAATTAGATTTTTAATTCAAAATCACTTAACATGGGTGCCTAATCGATGCTCCCTTTCGGTCGCTTTTGCTAAGCCAAGTTTTCACATTCGATATCGCTATGGAAAAAACTTGTTAAATACACGAAAAGTTAATCGAAATTTTCAGACACCAAGTCTATAAATTAATAAGAACGGAAAAATATATTATTTAACTATTTTGTAGTTGAAATTTTTACCGCATTTTATATAAAGAATTATTAAGTGAAATAAAATTAAATAAAATATTTGAGAACAGGTAGATGAAAACTTTAAGTGTTGTTTCGAGAATTGGTTCCGATGGAATACTAAATCTGAAAATTCCAACAACTGAAAAAGAGGTTGATGTGGAAGTTATTGTAATTCTCCAACCAAAAGTTAAAATAAAAAAAACTTGGCAAAAAAATTTTTTTAAATCAACTTATGGGGCATTTAAAAACGAGCCTATTCAAAGATTACCGCAAGGTAATTATCCAGAACGAGAGAATTTGATATAATGTATTTAAATGTCTAACAGCATCGGTTGCCAAGGAAAAGTTAGACTAAAATCGATGCACCAGATAATAAATCTTTTAAAAATAGAAGTTAACAATGTTTATTCATTATTCAAATGGCTAATGAAGGATTTGCTGAATTAATTACTACGCCATTTTGTTTAAAATTTCCAGATAAAATTGGCGAATACGGTTTTAAAATTGTTAACGAATTTAAATATTTAAACAATCATTTGGAAAATTTATTTAATATTTAAAAATGTGATAATAGATTAATTAATGAAATAGATAACGAATTATTAGAAATACGAAATAATGGAAAAATATTTCATTTACTAAGTTACCATATCGTAAATAAAACTCATTCAGAGTTTGGAAATAATGTATTATACAAAATTATGCAAAATCCATTGATCTTATTTTCATATTACAATAAAGCAATTATTTCTTCATCTGAAAATGATTCATTTCTTATTGATGA
>CAYLTM010000069.1:8988-10608 GCA_964386495.1 uncultured Leptospirales bacterium | reverse complement strand
ATGCTTTTTTGTTTTTACAATCGAGCAGAACTTCTTCAGGAATGAGCTTATAACAGAGGTAAACACCAAGCGTGATGATTACGAGATCATCCAATTGTCCGATTATCGGAATAAAATCAGGAATGATATCGATTGGACTGGCAATATATAAAAGGATAAGCATTATTAACGCTTTAGCTTTTTTTGGTGTTCGCTTATCCTTTAAAGCAAGATATAGAGTATAAACCTTATCTCTGTTTTTATGAACCTTTGATAAAATATTTCCGATCTTCATTTTTATATCATCCGTTCAACCAGAATTTTAATACCAATCACTATTAGCACCACTCCCCCGAATAATTCTAAACGGCTTTCAAAAAAGTGACCGATATAATTTCCTATGTAAACACCAATTAGACATATCACAAAAGTTATTACGGAAATAATCGCGACAGCAGTCAAAATATTTACTGATAAACAGGCGAAACTTACACCAACGGCAAGTGCGTCAATACTTGTGGCAATGGACATTATCATCAGTGTCGGAAAATGCAGACATGTTTTGGTGTTCTTGTCGTTTTTTTTAAAAGACTCTCTAATCATTTTTACACCGATATAAATCAACAATCCAAAAGCGATATAATGACTGTACGCGGAAATATATTTTGTGAAAAGTAAGGCGGTAGACCATCCAAGCAACGGCATCACCCCCTGAAAAACGCCGAAAGATAAAGCGATCATAATGGCGTGACGTTTTTTTAGTTCCTTTATTATACAACCGTTTGTTACAGATACTGCAAACGCATCCATTGATAAGCCTACTGCTATACCGATAATTGTTAAATAACTCATAAAACTTCCTTAATAATAAATCAGTTCTGATATCGAACACCCATTAACATCGACACGTCTTTTCTGTTTTTCAGATTTATTGCTGATTCTATTGTCCATTTTACCGGTCCGAAATTCATCTCAATACCAAATGTCCAGAACGGCATTATTGGAAATGGATGAAACAGCGTATTCGAATCAAATTTCAAATCCATTAATTTGTCGGTTTTATAATAAAAACCGCCGCCGATTCTATCATCAAGAGCGTTATCGTTTGACATCAACGCACCGCTGGCTGTAGCTTCAATACCAAGCCAACCATATCCGAGAGAAACCCCTGGACCATTGTAAAATGAGAAAAATTTGAAAAACTCCATATAGGACATTGCCTGGAAATTTGTCGACAACTGAAACCAGTTGCCTTGAGAAACATAATCGCCAGATAAATTAGTTTTAACAGACTGTGATTCGCCGCCATCCCCTGGGTCAATATTGGTATCAGGCATTTTCAGGTCAAAATCGCCATTGAAAGATACACTGCCGATCATGACATCTAAACCACCGCTTAATGTCACGCCTTTAAAAGCAACCATAAAGGGTAAAATGTCTTTTTCTTCAATAACCTGCCGTCGCATTTTTCCGCCGACTATTAATTGTCTGAAGGTTTCAAGTGTAATCGAACCAAAAGAAGGATCCGCACCAAATATGAAGGAATCAAAAAGCATCACCTTGCCGGCAAAATCCGTTTCCTTGTCTAATCCAAAGCCACCATGGATTACCGCAACCGGTGCGACTGCCGGATATTCATTT
>CAYLTM010000069.1:8374-8978 GCA_964386495.1 uncultured Leptospirales bacterium | reverse complement strand
AAAGCGTCCTTGAAAGAAGGACCATTGGTATCCACTTTTTTTTGAAATTTTTTAGCAAAATCATTTTTGGAAGTGCCTCCAAAATTAATATTTGTAAATAATGGATTTTTTACAGTTGATATCGACGTTTTAGCCAAAACGTCCACAGGATATAAAATATAAAGAGTAAGTACGTAAAAAATACAAAATATAGTTTTTTCCAATTTCAAACTCGCAATAATATATTATTTAACAACTATCATATGTTGCTTATAACTCAACATTATATTTGTCAATAATATATTATCGGAAAGAAACCCATTACTGCATAACGTCAAAATCAATATCTTTCAAAAGCTTACTGATAATTTTATCAGAATTGTAATCAGCAGCCCTAACTAGTGCCGCTTTCTTAAATTCCGGACGAAGTTTCTCATTATTAAAATAACCAATAATCTTTTTCGCCATATCTTTTCTTGAGTTTGATAAAAATCCGCACTTGCCGTCCTCAATAATATCCTTCGGACCTTTAGTCTCATAAGCGGAAACAGGCAGCCCGCAGCTTAACGCTTCAAGAACCACACAGCCGAAAGTATCAAACTTAGACGGAAGAACCAGCATGTCC
>CAYLTM010000069.1:5598-8364 GCA_964386495.1 uncultured Leptospirales bacterium | reverse complement strand
TGAATAAATGTCGGGCAGCTTGTCATGGTTAACCCATCCAAGGAATATCGCGTCAGGAAGCTCAGCCTTCAAATGAGATTCCGCCGGACCGGTACCAGCAAAAGCCAGCTTAACATCAGGCAGCTCTTTTTGAATTTTCTTTATAATATACGGAAGTTCTGAAACGCCTTTTTCCTCGCTTAGACGACCGGTAAAAAGTAAAATTTTCGTATCATCACCTACTCCAAAAATATCTTTCTTTGAAGATTTCTTTGGTTTGAAAATTTCTTCAGTCCAATGAGCGGTCAGAGAAACAACATCCTCTGAAAAATTCATGGAAGATCCTGTGAACCATTTAAGTTCATCAGAATTTAAAACGAACAAATGATCAAACTGACCATAATAGGCTCTAAGTAATCTTCTTAAACGGCTGCGGTTGTGATTGTCAAAATTCAGAACCTTTTTCGCGAACATCATCCAATCCGTATGGATATAGAAATACGCCGGCACGCGATAAGCGTTTTTCAAAAATAACGAAATCACCCCCATAAATCCTTCAGTTGAGCAAATCACTCTGTCATACTCGCCGTCCTTGAAAATTTTGTGGATCTCCATTATGTTTGGAATACGTATCGGCTGATTCTGATAAAACGGCAAAACAAATTCACTCATAGGCTTCACAACAATAAGATTATCAGCAGACTTCAAGGTCGAGCTGCACACAAGCATATCTATCGGCAAATTACGTTTTCGAATTTCACCAAGTATTGACTGAAGCACCATAGCCACACCGTTTTTATCCTCGAAAGTGTCTGTTAACCACAACATTCTTTTGGGGTGATTAAACGCTCCAAGACGTTTCGAGAACTCTGTTAGAAGAGGTCTAGCATTGTATAAAACCTTCGCACTTACAAATGATGCCGCTAAAACTACCGACGACGCTAAAAAAGGAAACGACAAACCTTCCAGCAAAGAATCCATATTTACAGAAGCCATTCTTTTGCTACCTGCCAATTTTTCACCCTTGAATAGAGCTCTCAGATTACTCGGCACTTCAATAGATTCTATAACACGGTTAAAATCAATATCCTTCATCGAGGAATCCGAACTAAGGTTTTGAACCTTCGCGGATAGTCTATCGATCAACAGTTGATTCAAATGATTAAAAATGGATTGTATGGATTCTTTAAAGACTTCAGGAGCCTTTTCTGGACTGTCCTTCTGGTTATCAGCCATTTTAATAGCCAGTTTAAAAACTTTTTTGTAGTGTTTCGGAACAAGAAGTCTTTTCGCGAAACCAGGGGCTTGACCAAGAATACAGTTGTGGAATACTTGTAAAAAAGACGTAGTCAATTTGTGTCTGCGCAATTCAAAAAAACCATTAATAGCAAGCATAGCGATTATTTTATCCTTGATGTCACCCTTGTGAAGCATAATCCTCATGAGTCCTGGATCCTTCATGTAGATTCCTATTTGACATAAATAATCTATGAATGAGACAACCATTTTTTCGCTATCTTGATGAGCACCGTAAACAGCGATGTTGCCTTTTTTTATAGCTTCGAGAGCTACAGCGGATTTCGACATATATTTAAGTTTATTTTTTAGATCTTCTGAGTACAGGTATGAGCCGGTAATCCCGGCGAAAATTCCCATATGAGCGTCAGAACCGGCTGTCATAATTTTCTTATACGGGTTTTTACAAAATTCTGTGGAACTTATATTGAACCTTTTGGACAATTCATCAATTTTATTATTATTTAACGATTCTATCCATTTATAAACTAGCATATTCTGCCAGCTATCACGTTGACCATTGATGACTTCAAACCTTTCAAAAACCAAAGCCATTTTATCGAAAAAATCAAAATCAGGAATACCTTTTGATTTATAATGGTAAAGAGGATGCGCCCAAATAGTCGGAATATCGTTTTCAAGTGCAAAACGCTGAAAATCATAAACATTTTTGCGGTTCTCATTCAGAAGCTCTTCCTGTCTAGGAGTGAAACCATAAGCCAACACATGTATACCAGTATTAAACTCTGGAACAGCCACACTGAATTCCGCACCAACCAGGACATCAAGCCCTTTATCCTGAAGTTCATAACAGCTTCTCGCGTTATTATGATTAGTAATTGTATAGGCACTGCAGCCAGCTTTATCGAGGATAGAAATCAGTTTTTCAGAAGGAAGCCATGTTTCAGGGACTCCAAGAATACGCCCCATAAGCTCATCGGGAACATCACTTCCATGATCATGCACATGCAAATCCATTTTCAGAACATCATTCTTTGGAAACTTGGATTCATGTTTTTTCATCAGATCATCCAGAGCATCATTGATTTCTTTTGTAAACGAATTGCTGTTTTTCATTATTGTTCCTCGCTATTAAATATTATTAACGTTTCAATACTCATGAGAAAGAGGTTTTATATAGATACTTATTTTATCCATGTTAAAAGATTGGATAAAAACCGTAAACATTCAATACCTATTTTCTTATAGATATATATAACTTGTTAACAAACTGTAAATACTATATAAGGATAATGTAAATTATTTGTAAAGATTGAAAATCAAAGAATCTCAAAAAAATCTATAGGGGTAATTATAAAACATGGTATTTTCAGATTTTAGAGATATTTCGTGGGATTTAGAAAAGATAGAAGGTTAATAAACATAAAATCCGCTTACCGTGTTAAACGGTAAGCGGACATGAAATTCAATAAAACAATTGTCTGTTACTGAGTAATTTTACTTCTTCTTCTGATGAAAAGATATATCATC
>CAYLTM010000069.1:3432-5588 GCA_964386495.1 uncultured Leptospirales bacterium | reverse complement strand
ATACTGCAGCGAAAAGAAGAACCATTAACAATCCTGTTGGAGCGGAGATTCCAAGAATATATCCGCCAAGAACAGTTGATGTCAATGTGAATGGATAAACATAAGCATTGCTTGGGTTATTGTACCATTCCTTGAAATTAACACCTTTAGACTCATACCATCCTTTAAAATCAGGGTATGCGTTGTAAATGTTGCATTTTACACCTGCTGCATTATTAATTTCATATGGCCATTTCCATGTATTAGGAACCATTATTGCCCATGGTTGATTCTTAGCAAAATGCGTAGTAGGTCCTGTATAAGAAGTTTCAACAAAACTAAGATGTAGCTCTTTTCTCTCATTTATAGTTCTACCATTATAAGCAAATGAACCTGGTACATAGACATAATTTTCCGGTTCACAATTCTGTGCTCCGCCTGGTATTAAATAAGGATCGTAAGGCATTGGAGCTAAGTCAGTTCTGTTGAGAGGTGTCGCAGGAGTCCACTCTACAACACGAGTATTTGTAACAAAGAAATTAGTCTGAGTATAACTTGCGTTGTCTCGCTGTACACCGTTTTCTAATAACTCTTTTTTAATATGGCTTATCAAATTTCTCTGAAGAACATTCTGTCCTGCAGCACGAATATTGATGCCGAAAGCATGTTTTCCGCCTGATCCTGAAGCAATAACCTGTGTTTTTAGAATAATTTTAGCAACCTTATTATCAGCATTTATCTGCTCTTCAATAATAAGTTTAATAACCGCGTCATTATAATCTGAATCATTTCCTTCATCCAATGCTGTAGGATATTGATCCTCGTAAACAAGAATGAACTCACCTGTTACGACTTTTGCATAATTAGGATCTGTTTGACCGTCATCATTATCATCAGAAACATTATCATCGTCACCATCAACTATTGTATTATTATTTAATTTTTTTAGACTAATAGTTCTTAAAATAGATGAAAGATCCTGAATATCATCAACAACAACTTTATAACCATCAACCGGTGTATAATTCGTGTGTTTAATAACAATAACTATTCCATCATTTGAAGATTCCGTCGAAACCTGGAAAATTGATGTGCCGTTAACGTCAGTAATACCACTTGACAACTTCTGAGTTTCCGCTTTATTAAATATTTCAATACCGGCATATTGTATAGCAGACCCGCTATCCAAATCTTTAAGTATCAATTCAACCGCTAAATTCGTAACTGTAGCATAGTTAAATTTCTCAATGCCTTTAACTATCGCTAATCCTGCAAGAAGTTCTGTTAAATTTGAATAACTGAAGCTTTCCGATTTGTAACCATTCATAGATAAAGAAAGAGAGAATGGTTTTTCAGAAACATCTTTGTCTACAGTAAAATTAACAGCAATTGTACCATTAGCTAGTGTTGTACCGCTAAGTAGAACATTACCGGCGTTGTCTTTTATAACTACAGCAGCTCCGGCAACCACAGCTCCGGTCTTAACATCAGTAATTTTAACAATTTTATTTGTCACAACAACAGTCTGTTTAACAAGCTGATCAGCAAATGAACCAAGTGCGTTTTCTATACCTGTTAATGTAACATTGTTCAATGTTACGACATTATAATAAGGATTCTTAATTTCGACTGTAAACGTAGCGTCCTCATTGTCAGCATTAACAGTCATAGTTAACAGACCACTGGAATTAGTAACACCAGTTCCGGCTGTTGTTCCATCAGCATTTTTTACTGTTACTGTTGTGTTTGGAAGTGCATTTCCATAAATATCAGTTATTGTTTTATTTATAACAACTGAATTAACAGATATATTTATATCTTTGTTGTAAAGAAGAAGAAACAAAGCATCCAGGCTATTAGCACTATATACATTTGAAAAATAACCGCCTTTAGAAATTTCTGCAGTATAGTTACCAGGTATTTCATCAACAGTTACTGATAACTGAGAAGAAATATTTCCCTGACCATCTGAAAAAACGGTTGTTCCAACAATTGTTCCACTGCTATTTTTAACAGTAAAAGAAACTCCGCTTAAAGGTGTAGTTGATGTTTGATCAACAACTGTCATAGAAAAATCGTAGTTCTTTATAGTCTTTGCAAGCAAAGTGCCTGAAATAGAAGAAATAATGTCATTAACAGAAGAAACATTTATTTCCTTAGTGTCATATCCATCTTTA
>CAYLTM010000069.1:0-3422 GCA_964386495.1 uncultured Leptospirales bacterium | reverse complement strand
ATCTTTAGAGATAGTAACTGTAAAACCCTTCTGAGCAATGTCTATAGCAATTGCAAAATTAATTACAGCCTGACCATTTTCATCGGTAGTAAATGAATAAACATTACCATTACCATCTTGTATGGTTATTGTAGTATTTGCAAGAACATTGCCATCAAGATCTTTAATTACTACAGTTTCGCCTGTAACACCAACTATAGTTTTTACAAATTGAGATGCATTATTCTGTAAGCCTTCCAACTTAGAAATCAACTCATCTAAACTACCTGCAGTAACAGTTATTCCGTTTGAATCTGTGTAATATGGATGAGTTATAGTAGCTGTATATGAATCGTTTTGTTTATTTTCTGCAGCGTTAATAGAGAAAGATGCAGAACCTGAAGCATCAGTTATATCTGAACCAACAGTTTGCACTTGGCTGTTCGTTATAACTATTGAAGCACCACTTATAGCATTTCCTTCCGAATCCTTTAAGACTACATTAGCTGGTTTAATTATCGGAGCTAGTAATACTTGACTAAGAACTGTCGAAAGATTGTTCAAACTTGTAATTTCATGAACAAATTTATTATTATCGCCATAGCCTTCTTTTGTAATGATAACCTTATAATTTTGGTTAACATCTGCGGCATCAACACTGAAATCAAATGTTGCTATTCCACTGGCATTTGTAGTTACAGTTGCAACAATTTTGCCATTTGAATCAACAACTTCTATTACCGCTCCTTCAATAGCTTTGTTATTTGACTGATCTTTCAGTGTAGCAATTACATTACTGTAAACAGCTAAATCTCTTTCAAGTCTTGCGTTTGATATTTGAGCAAGAATTTCATCAAAAGAGACACCTGTTTTATTAAAGGTTTTATATCTTTCGCTATCGATTGTAACAGTGAATCCTTTTTCAGCAATTTCCAAAATTAGTGAATAAGTGATTACTGCTTTACCAGATGAATTTGTTGTAACAGTAGAAACATTACCTTCACTATTCGTAATAGAAATTTTAGCACCAAATAGAGGTTTATTTTCAGTATCATATACTACAACTTCTTCTCCGGCAATAGTTTTCATGGTTTTAACAAACTTTGACGAGTTATCCTGCAAGTCTTCAATTTTAGCTAAAAGTGCATCTAAACTATCAGCAGTAATAATAATATCATTAAAATAAGGATGAGTTATTGTAGCAGTATAAGTATCATCCTGCTTATTTTCAGCAGCATTTACAGAAAATGATGCTGAGCCATTTCCTTCAGTTGTGTCAGACCCAACAGTTTGTCCCTGACTATTCGTTATAACTATTGTAGCTCCATTAATAGCATTTCCCTGAGTGTCGGTTAAAACCACATCAATAGTTTTAATTATCGGAGAAAGTGCAATTGACCCTACAAGTGCGGCAAGATCGTTCAAATTGGAAATTTCCATAACAAATCCGCCGTCCGTTGTGTAACCGTCTTTTTTAATGATGACCTTATAATTCTGGTCAACTTCTGTTGCAGCAACACTAAATGTAAAAATAGCTTCACCATTAGCGTTTGTAGTTACAGTTGCTACAACCTTGCCATTAGAATCAACGATAGTTATTACCGCTCCTTCAATAGCTTTTTTGTTTGACTGATCTGTAAGTGATGATGCACTCTGAGAAGTAATTCCTGCCGCACCGCAACCGATAGCAAGCAATGAAGAAAGAAGTAACAAAACAAAAAGTTTTTTCATGGTTTACTCCATTAAATATTTTGATACGTGATTAGCATTTTTTTGGTAAGTATTAGCAATATAAACTTTAGTATTATTTTTGTCAACAAATAAATCCGCCTAACCGTGCTTTTTGCAAAAAAAAATTCATGTCTTAAATGGTGTCAGAGCAAATTTTACTGTAATTTCTTATTGCTAAATATCGAGAGTAATAAAATTTGCTGGAATCACATTAAATGAGGATTTTTAAAGATGAAATCAATAGAAAATTATATAAAAGTCATTGAATATTTAGATAATTTTGAAGCAAAACTTTTGAGTAAATATCGAAGTGAGATAACATGCAGTAAAAATTGTTCGGATTGTTGTATTCTTAAAACAGTATTCCCAATTGAAGCATATTACATCTATACCAATAATCAATCAGTAGAAGTCGCAGTTATGGAGACGAATCATTGCGAATTTCTAAAAGATAATAGCTGTCAGATTTATGCATATAGAACAATTATAAGCCGTTAGCACGGAAATCCGATATTTATAGACAATAGAATTGATTTCTGCCGATTAAATTTTGTAAATAGCAGTCATATAGAATCTGATTACATTATTAATGTTGATGAGTTGAATAACCTTTTGAGCGGAATCAATATAAACTTTATGAAGGAAAACAAAGATCCTTTTTTCCGGAAGGAACGGATACAACTAAAAGAATTGTATCAAAAAATGTTAGATAGAGTTAAATAGATGAGTAATTTTCAGAGATAAAATCCTTAAGGCTATCTAATACTGATCTAATTTCAATAATGTTTCGAGATTTTATTTTATTCAAATCTATTTTATTATACATTGGCCAATCGACAGGTGATAAAAAATCATTATACTCGATCTCTTTAATTTTAGGAAGCAAAATTTTCGTACCGGCTTTATTATATATTTCAGAAAATTTCATTAAAAATTCTTTAATGGTCATTTCTCCTGTGTTAGAAAAATTAAATATACCTTCCAATGTATGTTCAACCGCCGCGGACAATAATAATCCCAGATCTTTCGCATAAGTCGGCATTATTACCTGTTTTTTAATCAACTCAATATCTTCTTCGTCTCTAATTTTCTGAATATATTTTGTTAGAAAATTATCACCCTTGCCATAAATGTAGGGTACTCTGATAATGCAAAACTTACATCCGCTTTCAGAAATTTTTCTTTCGCCAAGCAATTTTGAATCACCATAAACATTAGTAGGATTTTCTTTTTCATTTTCAGAATAAAAACGATCTTCATTTGATTCATATACAAAGGATGAACTTATCTGAATCAAATGTACGTTTCTTTCTCTACAGACATCCGCGATTATACCCGCGTTCAACCCATTTATTCGATAGGCATCTTCACGTTTATATTCAGCGTCTTCAATATCATGAAACTCTCTACAGTTAATAAAAAACTGCGGCTTTATTTCAGAGAACAGTTTCCTTAAAAAGTCAGGATTCCCTATATCACCATTATCATCATCAAACGCACAAACCTGATATTTATCTCTCAAAACCGGCATTGAATGTTTAGCAGCTGTTGAAGACGAACCTGATATAATAATCATATAAATCTTTTTTTCAAAATCTTTATTTTACAGCAATGTAATAACGGGCAATAAATATTTCAATAACTATTTCAATAAAATTTATCACTTTACAGAATGTGTTTAAGAAATTTCTTAGTTCTTTCTTCCTTAGGAT
>CAYLTM010000068.1:9281-20036 GCA_964386495.1 uncultured Leptospirales bacterium | reverse complement strand
TGGGCTAAATAACAATGAATACTTTTCAGAACTTCTTGAAAACGAAATATACTTTAATAGAGGAAATGTAATTTCCAGTCCTTTCTATTTATTTAACAAATTACACTTCTACCTATACACCTATTATGAAGAGAATAATTATTTCGGCAATGATGGAGGAGACCTGCGAGAAATCAGAGATTATTACAAAACAAAAGGTTGGAACATATCATATAACCTTGCCACTCTGGCTCTAAGCTCAGCAACGTATTCATATTTATATGGCTCTATGAATTATGTTTTAAAAGGAAACAGCAAGCTTCCAGCATTTGAAGTCGGCGGGGTGCGTCTGCCGGATACAGAAATGTATGCGACATCCAAAGGTTTGTCTGTCAAGGTAAATACAGGTTACCGTTATAATAATTGGACATTTCCGGTAAGTGCTGAAATTATTACTCACGGCAAAAAATATGGGGAGATTACACTTGGTATCGACCGTGCGATTTCCAATATACGTTATTCTGGAAACGTTCTACTTGGCATGTGGGGTCTTGGATGTTCATTCAGTGGTGATTACCTTCTCATTCAGAATTCCTACGGCGGATTCAGTATCGGCGGCGGAATAATCCATTACGATCAGAATACTCTTTTCGGAGAAAGAAATATTACCTGTCTGAAACAAAGTTTCATTTATTCCAATGAGGTTTTTGTCAGGTCATCTTACTGGTATTGAAGAAATATTTATTGACGGTATAATCAATGGTTAATAATAATCTCGCTAACATTATAAATCGGTTATAATCTTTATGAATAAATTCAATAGCTTTCTTCTATTAATTTGTTTATGCTTGTTGCAAATATTACGGCTGCGAATCCATATATGATTGGCTTTCAACCTGCTGTAACAATTGAGCCATATTATAAAAAGGGGGCTTTCGATATATTCTTTATTTAGAATATTCTGAGGATGTAATATTTTTGTATATATGAGCTACAAAATATACGGTTAATAGCAAAACTGATACTATTGCAGAAATAAATATTCCCCCATGTAACAATATTTCATAAGGAATTAGCTCGTAACCAAACCGCTGATTTAAATAAACAAATATATAACTTATTATAACAGTAAGCATCAACACTAGAATTGTCGAATCTATTATTATATATTTATAACGCTTTTTTCGATGCTCTTTTTTTACGATATTAAATACAAAATCGACATATTCATTTATAATTTCATCGGCTTCTTTCAACAATCGTCCATTTGAAATTAATTGACTAATAAAATTATTGATTTCACTTTGCTGAGGAGTTTTCCCATCATTGTGAGCAGCATAAATTATGTTATACTCAATAATATTATTTTCATGCAACTTAGCAATAATATAGGGTCGTAACGATAAAATCTTTTCTCTGAAAATTGCTTTGCTATGCATAAATTAAATTAAACCTAATTTAACTTTTTCTTCTGATGTTAGATCACCAATAATACTTTTTGCCTTACTTTTGATTCTTTCACTCAAGAAATTAGTTAAAGAGTCATTATCAATTTTATCATTATGGTTTTTATTATACTTTTCAAGATATTCACGAAACTCAACATCCTGATATATTTTTGATAATGATATATCTTTTTCACCAAAATATTTAGAATCAGACTTAGTACTATAATCATTTTCAGGTTCAGGAAAAACATCATAAATAACTAATTGACATATCCTCATACATGGAACTAATTTAATATTGAATTTCCCCATATTGCTAATAACAATTGGCAACTTTCCACAATATCCGGGGTTTATATAAGAAGACAGACTTACATTTATGCCAAGCTTAATTAAACTGTTTCTGTTCAAAATATTGGCATTAAACATTTTCGTTAATTTGATTGTTTCTTTTATCTGAGCAATAATCAAATCTCCCGGTTTTAATACATACTGATCAAGCATTTTATTATCAAAATATTCTTCTAAATTTTTATCAAAAACATTTATGTCATGCTCAATATTAATTTTGGGAATTTTAATATCACAATCAAGTGTAAGATCAATTGATGATGGCTGTACATTATCAAATACAAATGGATCTATAATTATTTTCTTCTCGTATATTTTTTCTAATATTCTTACATCAGATAAAACACTCATAAAACCCAACCTTTTTCAAAATCTCAAAGACATATTACCAATTTATGAATTGATAAGTTAAATATATTTATGTCTCATATAAAATGTCAATATTTTTTTTATTAGAAATGATTGAAATCCATTAATATTGCTAATCAGGATGTGGATTTTACATGATGTATAAATCGACATCCTGATTAGTTACTTGTTGCTGTTTTTCCTTTTGGCAGATTTTGAAAATGCCTGTAAAATGGTGAGTTGCAAAATCAATTTAATAATTCAAATCTTCTCCAGCAGGGACGACCTGATATTTCTTTATATTTCCTCACACATTAAAAAGAATTTCAGCATCGGATTTTCGCAGGTACACCGGCATGATGTCATCGTAGTTACTATTAGGAAGTGGATTCTCATTGAATTTTTTCAAAGCAAAATCCGCGATTCTTTTTCCGGTTGGAATGTAATCACCAATAATAGTAATATTACTTAATGTTTCAAAATAGTCCCGGTATTTTTCGAAGCCGTTTCCTATACCGAAAACCTTTCTGCCGTCAATAAGAGAGGCAAGCTGTTCGGGCTCATAGTCACCTGCTGAAATAACAAGTTCAGGATAGTAATCATCATTTATCAAATATGCCGAGGCGAACACTCGCTTTTTTTTCGAGTCAAACGCGGTAACGATGACATCACCCGCGGCAAAAGGATAACCCATAGCAAATATCTCATGAGTGCTGACCGGCAGGCACGGAATATTCAAAGTCTGGGAAACAGCCCTTGCTGTGCTTACAGCGACACGGATACCAGTCCATGAACCCGGACCCACTCCGACAGCAACAAGACCTACATCATTAATTGTAATACCCGATGAAGAAAAAACATTATCAATGCTGCACATTAAATTACTGGAATGTGAAAAGCCGCTGACTTTAGAGCTTTCAAATAATTTATCATCAGCAAAAACCGCGATATATTCTATTTCAGATGATGTGTCAATTATCAGGATATTCAACGGTAATCCTCCTTTCATTTTCGGAAATATAATCAAACATAATTTTCATTGTATTACCTGGTAATAGATGCAGCGCTTTATCCGCCCACTCAATCAGGCATACAGCGTCACTCTCCCAGTAATCCTCAAAAAACAAATTGTCAAATTCATTGACGTTATTTATTCTGTATAAATCAAAATGACAAAGCTCTATATTATCCGTCTTGTAAATTTCCAGCAACGTGAATGTCGGTGAAACTACAGTTTCTGTGATGCCGATCCCTTTAGCGAAAGCTTTTGAAAAAAGGGTCTTGCCGCAGCCCAAGTCCCCGATCAGCGCGTAGACAGAACCTTTAACCGCTGTTTTACTCAATTCAAGTGCGATCTTCTTTGTGTCTTTTTTCGACAGCGATTTATAAACTACAGTTTTCATTCACTTGGTATAAAAGCTGTCATGTAATCCGGCAGCGGAATCTCAAAGCTCATTTTGTCACCGGTTATTGGATGGTCAAACTCAATTTTATTCGCACATAAAAGAAGATACGGCACGGTGTAGCGTTTCCAGTTCCGTGAATATATCGGATCGCCGATTATCGGATGTCCCGATGACGATAGATGAACACGTATCTGATGTGTCCTGCCGGTATGAAGAATTATCCGGAGCAGATTATAAAAACACCCCTCGGACTCCCAGCGTTTAAGAACGAAGTACTCTGTCTTCGCACTTTTTCCTGTTTCACTAACTGACATTTTCTGACGAAACTGTTTATTACGTTTTATCGGCTTATCGATAATCGCGTGATCGTTCAAAATTTTGCCGATTACAACAGCGGTGTATTCCTTGTGAATTGTTCGTTCGGCGAAATCGGATGATAGTTTTATGTGAGCCTTATCATTCTTCGCGATAATCAATAATCCCGATGTATCCTTGTCGAGCCGATGTACAATGCCGGGCCGTTCCACACCGCCGATTGCCGAAAGCCCTTTCAGATGAAAAAGCAAAGCGTTCACAATAGTGTTATTCCAGTTTCCAGCACCACAGTGAACAGCTATTCCTGGCTGTTTGTTTAACACAGCAATGTCATCGTCCTGATAAATAATATTTATAGGAATATCTTTCGGCTCAATCGTTGTAGGTATGACTTCTGGAAATGTTATCTCAATGACATCATTTTCTTTTGTTAGATAACTGGACTTTATCGGTTTATTATTGATGGTGATCATGTCATCCTTAATGAGCCGCTGCAGATGCGTACGCGACAGGTCTATTTCAGTAGCTCTGGAAAGATACTTATCAATCCTTTCACCGGTTATGTAATCATCAACTGTTATTATTATTTTTTCCATTAATTAAGAACTTCCTGTATCGCCTGTTTATTATGTGTTTTTTATTTTTCGCTAATCCGGATATGGACTCCGCCAGCTTTCACAAATGATGTTATTTGAAACACAGCTTATATTGCAACAATAAAATTTATTAAAACTTTGACCGCAGTGTATTCGTATTGTTTACGCATCGTTAGGGGAACAGTCGTCTTTGCTTTGTACTGGAATCAGGGGATCGCACATATGTGGTTTTTTAACTAGGATGGTTGCAAACCGTTTTGTTCATCCTCTAAATTCAATCTGATGAAAAAAACCGTTTCAATATCTGGTTTACTGGCACATTTAATACTGCCATTGAAAGTATTAATAATGATATTAAAAACAATATTTAAACCGAGACCAATTTTTCCAGTACCCCTTTTAGTTGTAAAAAATGGATCATAAATTCTCGATAAAATAGAAGGATCAATACCCTTGCCGTTATCTTTATATTCAATATTCAAATAATTAGAATTTTTCTTAATATCAATTATTATCTTTCCATATTCCCGATCATCAAAACCATGAACAATCGAGTTACTAATAAGGTTAATCATCACAAGTGAAAATATTCCCGGATAATTATTAATTTCCAGCGAGTCATCACAATTAATGTCAAATTCAATTTTTTTATTATTCTGAAGAGTTGTCAGGCTTATTACAATATCGTGAAGATAAGATTTCACATTAAAGCGGCGTTTCACATCCGACTGTCTATCCGTTGAAAGAAGTTTAAATTTACTAACAAGGTCGGAAGCTTTTTGCAAATTATCAAAAATCAGATCAACCGAATTATTCACATTTAACAGGTAATCCTTTAGAACATTTTTACTAAGTTGGTTTTCATGAAACATATTAGTAATCTTTGATGAGATATTTTTTAGATGTGTTGACGCAGTAATACTTATCCCGACAGGAGTATTTATTTCATGTGAGATCCCGCATACCATCTCTCCTAGTGATGCCATTTTCTCGGTATTAATGAGCTCTCTGGTTCTTTGCTGAACAAGCTCTTCCATATTATTTGAATAATTCTGAATTGTTTCCGCGAGTTTATTAAAACTGTCGGCAAGTTCCGCTATTTCATTATTAGATTTGATTTCAACTCTGACATCGAAATTTTTTTTCGAGTAATCCAAAACTGCTATATCAAGTTTCAGAATATTGTCAACAAACAAAAACTTAAGGACTATATAAATAATCAGAGAGCTAATCACCATTAATGTAAGAAATATTGCTATGAAGAAAAACATTCTTTTTTTTAGAGTATTTTTAATTACCTCGTCACTGTAATATATCTTAACATATCCCAACGTCCTATTCTGATAGGTGATCGGACTTTCTTTCATATAATTAGAAGTACGAAGAATTTCAGCTTTATCATCAGAATAGTCTACAGGAAATTCATCAATTTTAATTTTACCTTTGTAAAGATTATCATCTGTATAAATAAGAATAGCAAGAACATAGCTGTTGATTATTTCAAAACCAATAACACTATCAACCTGCTTATGATAAAAATCCCACATTGGCCGTTCGATATTCGAAACTAGTCTTGCTGAAGTTATACCGCACTGCCTGTAGAAATCTTCATAAAGCGATTTCTTTTCATTAGAATAATAAATCGAAACAGCTATCGAAATTATTAAAACCGATGAGAAAATAAGAACGCCAAGCAACTGGTAAGTTAAAGAATACTTTCTCATGAATTAATATTTTATCTTCCCGATATATTTTTCTAAAATAGTATTTAGAGTACCGTTCTTCTTCATTTCAATTATAATTTTATCATACTCGGAAATAATTCTAGCTGTGTCAGGATGAACAGATTTTTTCACAAAAGTATTATAATATTCTTTTTTCTTCAAAGGTTTTGGAAGGATAGCAATCTTAGTATCCAAACCTTCTATTTTCGCCTGGTAAAGAGCCGCGACAGTATTAAGTGGAACCGCGTCAATACGTTTAGTTACCAGCTTGTTCAACTGGCGATCAGTCTCATTAATCGGTATCATATCCAGAGTAATCAACCCTTTTTTATGCGCATCCCAAAACTCATTTGTATAAGCAAAACCTTCTATCGCGCCTATTTTAATATTTTTCAAATCTTCATATTTTTCATATTTTATTTTACCCGCATCCTCTTTCCGCACGAAAAAATTCCATTGAATATTAACATGGGATTCTTTAGCATATGTAAGAAATTCTGCTCTATCCTTTTCAAACGAATATGTCATAACCATATCATACTCTGATGTATTCTTCCAAGTATGTTCAAGACGTAAAGACGATGACTCGAGAACAATTTTATATTTGATCTTCAGCTTGTTCATAATATACTCAATTATTTCAACATCTATACCAGTAATCTTGCCGTTTTTATCTTCGTATCGATAAGGTTCTGTAGGAATACCGGCTATAACAAACTCTTTAGCGATTGTTTGTGGTGTTTGTGCCGAAACCGAAACTGAGATAACGACAGCAGTAACAGCGATCATAAGTTTCATCTTCATAATGTTCACCTCGATTTTCATACATAGGTTTTATTAAATCAGAAATATATACCTTAAAATCATACTATTCAGAATGTCGATTTATACATCCTGTAAAATCGACATGTCGGAATTCCGAAATAAATTCGTCATTCCTTACATTATTGATGATTTTTGAAAGAAAATCATCAATAATGCGGGTACTTCCTGTACCTGATCAGGCTGTCAAAGATAAATCGACAGCCTGATTCTAAAAACAATTTATGCGACCGGCAAGGGACCTGACGCAACCAGTTTCTTTTTTCTATTGTCAACCACTAAAGCCAAACCTTCAAGTGTTCTCGTGCCTAGAAGAACCAAGTCTCCTTTTTCTGCGAAAACAACTTCATCGACTGTAAAATTTTCATTTACTTTAATAATCGCAAATCCAACTGAACGTGTTCTTTGAGTGCCATTAGCCATAATAAATTGAACGTCTTTTTTTTCTCTTTTTATTCCAACAGATTCCAATGTTACTGTAGGTATCCAAGTATATTCTGATCCCGTATCCACCAATAATTTAGGCACAACAACGCTCTTTGATCGATTGGATGTGTTTTCAATTTTCGCACCTACATTAAAACAACCCATAAATCCCTCCCATTAAAATACCATGCAGCCGTTAGTCCTATCATTTGGTTGATTTGCATATCCGATATTCAGCCATTATTACCATGAAAAATCCTATCACTCATCAGCGTATCGGCCATCTTGAATAAAATATAATCTGATATAAAAGTCAAGAAAAAATCATTGGATATTTCTACATGCGGAAACAATACTCTTAATAACGTCATCGCTCAAATAATTACAAAAGTGATCAGGAAATTTAGAAGTAATTATCACTGGAGTTTTTGCGGTCGGGTGTTCAAACTCCATCATCATGCAGTGCAGCATAATGGCATCTTTATTTTTAAGCTTTATCGGCGAACCGTATTTGGTGTCACCGATAATCGGTGCACCAAGACTGCTGAAAACCGTACGTATTTGATGTTTTCTTCCGGTACCAAGATCGATTATATGAACGGCATATTTATTATTTTGAATAATAGTTTTGTAATCCATAGAAATATCTTTTTCGCCGTCATCATTCACGGACGATATATCGTGATGCCTTGAAATTCTGCCGTCAAACTTTACAAATTCATTTAGCCGGTCAGCGAATTTTTCATTAGGCGAAGTTACAGCAGTATAAAGTTTTTTTATATGGTGATTACGAAACCCTTCGGAAAGTCTCGATGCGGCTTTGGATGTCCTCGCGAAAACCAGAACACCGCTCGCGCACTTATCCAATCTGTGAACAATCCCCAGAAATACGTTTCCGGGTTTATTATATTTATCTTTTATGTAATCTTTCAGAATGTCCTGTGCGGATTTATCGCCGGTATAATCAGACTGTGACAGCATCCCGCTTGGTTTATTAATTGCCAGAAGGTGATTATCCTCGTAAAGAATTTCCGGAACTTTTCCGGACACATGGTTTCTTACAAAAGAAGCGTCGTCAGAAGTTGACTTCTTCATTAAGGATAGAAACCCGGGAAATCAAGAGCCATCGTTTCAGGAAAACCGAGCATAATATTTGCATTCTGAACGGCGTTGCCGGACTGACCTTTCAAAAGATTATCTATAACCGACGTTATAAGAACCCTGCCGGTACGTTCATCATAATAAGGACGCAGAAGACAGTTGTTAGTAAACCGCACATCGGTTGTATTCGGAGACTTAGCCGAAACACGGACAAACGGCTCATCCTTATAATAATCACAAAACATCTCCGACAAAATTTTCTGTGTAATGCTGACCGCTGGTGTAAAATAAATATTGTTCAGTATACCGCGAGTCATGGGGATTACCTGCGGGACGAAAAATATTTTCCTGTTAGCGCCGGATGAATTAATCAGATTCTCAACCTCAACAAGATGCTGATGAGAACCCTCACGGTATGTGTTGATGTTCTCATATCTCTGCGGATAGAAATTCGCCTCGCCGGGATTTTTCCCCGCGCCGGATACGCCGCTCTTGCCATCGACAACAATGCAGTCATCAGCGGAAATAATATTATTCTCAATCGCCGGTAGAAGACCCAGTATCATGCATATCGCGAAACAGCCGGGGTTGCCGACAATCTTCGCGTTTTTTATTTCATTGCGGAATTTTTCAGGCAACCCGTAAACAGAGTCTTTCAAAAGATCAGCGGCGCTGTGTTCGGTATCAATGCTTTTATTAACCGCATAGTTTTTATAATGCTGCTGCGTTTTAAAACGGAAATCGCCGCTGTAGTCTATCACAGGAATATTACGTTCCACAAAGGGTTTCACAATGTCCATGCCGGCCCTGTCCGGTGTTGAAAGGAAAATAATATCGGCATCAACACCGCCATATCGTATTTTCCGGCAAGATGCGGAAATACATCGCTGATTTTTTTTCCAATATCTTTTCTCGCGTATAGTTCCGTTACTTCTATTTCAGGGTGACGGTAAAGCAACTCTAATAAACCAAGACCGCCGAAACCGGTCGCGCCGACAATAACCGCTCTTTTCATATAGACTCCAATATAATCCAATGTAGAAAAATTCTAATTTCAAGAAAATTGAATACTGCATTTTGTCAAGATAAAACCTGTGTCATAAATCATAACTAAACAACAAAAGAATAATATCTTCCAGAAATTTTTTCAATTTTGATTTCGCGCGTAAATAGTTCAGATAATTTACAGGAATTAATTCCGCCCTCAATATCACCATTATAGAGAACCTTGCCGCAATTCAGCATCAGAACTTTATCAAAAACCGGCAAAATTTCCTCAGTGTGATGCGTAACAAAAACTACCGCGTGATTTTTATCAGAACAAAGATTCTGCATAGCTTGAAGGAAATCCTCCCGCGCCGCGATATCAAGACCAGCAGTAGGTTCATCGAAAAAAACTATATCGGGATCAGTAATAAAGGCTCTTGCGGCGAGAATTTTTTGTTTTTCCCCATCAGAAAGTAACTTGTAGTAGTGATTCGCTCTGTGCAGCAATCCGACCTTTTCTATAAGACTATATGACTTTTCAATATCAGCATCACTTGCTATAGTGTACAATCCAATCTCCGCGAATAGACCACCGGTAACAACATCGATGGCTCGTTCCGCAGGATAAATCATGTTTTTTAAAAACGATCCCACATAGCCTGCTCTCCTACGGAAAGATCTGACATCGGAATATAAATCTGAAAAACGATATACCTCTCCTGACGATGAATAATGATACCCCAGAATAATTTCCAACAGCTTGGACTTTCCCGACCCGTTGCGTCCGAATAATATCCATTTATCACCGCGGCTTATTTCCCAGTTTACATTATTTAAAACTGTATCCTCGCCAAAATATAAAGATACATTATTCAACCTGATGATTTGATTCGATTCAACAATCATTTGCAATCAACCTTTGTAGCTGTTGAAAGAATATATCTGTTCAATAGGTTTTCTGGATTTACTCCGGGGCTTATATCCGGCAACTGGATATCCAAGCGTTATTAATAGTAAAAGTTTTTTGCGAAAAGGGATTCCAAGCAGACGTTTTATCCTGCGCTCGCGGAACCAGCCGAGTATGCAGCTACCAAGATCCATGTCGGCGGCGGCAAGACAGATATTTTCTACAGCAATAGATAGATCTATAACATTGTATTTTTTTCGTCCTAGTATGCCGCCGATTTTCGAGGAAATGTTTACCCCTTCGGATACCGCGGCTATTATTACAGGTGCGGTTTTTACCCAGCGA
>CAYLTM010000068.1:8298-9271 GCA_964386495.1 uncultured Leptospirales bacterium | reverse complement strand
TAATTCCAGCTACAGGGCTGACTGTTAAAGGTGCTAACTTTTCAAGGAGCGAGTCATCATCAACAATAATAAAATGCCATGGCTGTGAATTACAGGCTGACGGCGCCAACCTCGCGCTTTCAACACAATGCAAAATTTTCTCTCTCTCAACTTTTTTCGTATCATATAATCTAACGCTTTCTCTTTTTAATGCTAATTCTAAAAAATTCATATCACACCTCAAATTAATTATTTTCTCAAGTTACCATAAAACACATCAAATATAATGCCATCTATTTACAAATATTTTTTTGAGGAAACCGCGGGTTTAAAGAGGAAACATTACTGTAAAAAGAGACCCTTTCCCTTCTTCACTTGAAACAAATACCGTCCCCTTGAATTTCTGTACAATAACATTATACAGAATGTGTAGACCAAGACCGGTACCGCCTTTGTTCCGTTTTGTTGTAAAAAACGGATCGAAAATTTTATCAATTATCGCCGATGGAATTCCTTTACCATTATCGGAATATTTTATAACCAGATGATTCTCCGCAACCGAAATATCAATGTTTATAACACCTGCACTTAAATCTTCAAATCCATGCAGCAGCGTATTCATAATAAGTATAGTCAATATCTGAGAAAAGAAACCCGGATAATTATATATTTCAATATCATTATCACAATCAACCAACACTTGAATATTTGTATGTTTGATCTTCGGTCTCAAACTCACCAGCACTTCTTCATTGATATATTTCTTCACATTGAATCTTCTTTTCTCTTCATATGTCTGATCAACTGCAAGCTGTTTAAAATTAGCGATGAGATTGGACGCACGAAGTAAATTAACCTGAATAATTTCAGCTGATTCGCAGCTATTTTTTATATAAGTTTCCAGATCAGATTTTTTAATATCATTGGATAAAAAAAGTTTATGCATATCCGCTGACTGTTTTTCAAGATATGAAGAGGCTGTAACACTATTGCC
>CAYLTM010000068.1:7020-8288 GCA_964386495.1 uncultured Leptospirales bacterium | reverse complement strand
GACACCCAATGATGCCATTTTCTCACTTTCTATTAATTGGTTTTGTGTTTTTTGTAAATTTTCTAGAGCGTTTTGAAGTTCCGATGTTCTTTCTGCCACACTCTCTTCAAGTTCTTCATTAAGTTTCCTGATTTCCATTTCATAAATTTTTTTCGAAGTAATATCACGAACCATACCTTCGACACCGGCGATATTACCGTCTCTATCACGGAAAAAATGCGAATTGGTTGAAATCCAAACTTCAGTACCGTCACCCTTTATCAGAGTAGTTTCGAATTCTTCAATAGAACCATGGGCGACTAATTCCTTCATCAAACGCTTTCTATCATCAGGATTTTTATAAAATTCATTCTGCAGATTATGATTTATTAATTCTTCAAGTTCATAACCTAATATTTTTTTTACTGATGGCGACAACATTAATATATTACCTTCAAGATCGGTACGATAAAACATATCTTGAAGGTTTTCAAAAAGATTGCGGTAATTTTCTTCTTAATTTATCAGACATAACATTAAACTTTTCCGCCAACACTACAATTTCGTCTTCAGCTGCAATGTAGTTATATAAATCCGATTTGCTAGGTTCTTGAAATTTGAATTCTGAAAAATGTTTATCAATTCTATTATTTTCATTTTTATCTATTTGATCTGCCACTTGAATATTTTTAAATATTATGGATTTAGTATCTGATATTATTTTATCCGTAATCTCCGATTCTTCAACAAGTTTAGACATTTCCATGGTGACTTTATTAATGGGTTTTGTTATGGCACTTGAAAAGATTGACGCTAGAACAATCGTGAGAAAAAATGACAGTATCGAAACTATAATAATAATATTTCTAAAAGTATAAATAGGCTGATAAAATTCTTCAAGATATATATTTCCCGCAAGATACCAGTCGAGTTCTTCTATATAAGTGAAAACATAGTACTTTAATGTGTCATGATTTTCCAGTGCGTCCAGGTCATCACCCGACATATCTGCTTTTATCATTCCCGTTTTCATGCGAATCATTTTTCTATGATTAACATTATTTCGATACATACCTTCTTTTGTATTATGAATTATTTGCAGACCTTTGGAATTGAAAATTTCTATATTACCAGACTTTCCTATTTTTGAAGCGAACATACGATCCTGCAGACGTTCCATTTTTTCAGGTTTCACTTCTGAGGAAACTGCACCAATTAGTGAATTATTAATTAACACTGGTCTAGCTGCTATAATGTGGTTTCGTCCAAGAATATCAGCAGACCCGACA
>CAYLTM010000068.1:2983-7010 GCA_964386495.1 uncultured Leptospirales bacterium | reverse complement strand
TCCCCTTTATTAATTCACGGTAAATAGGGGAAGATTCATCTAAATATGTACCATTTGCACGTTTGCCGATCTCAATGGTTACTACAAGTTCATTTCCAAGACGCAGGGTTGTAGCTGTTCGTATGAATTTATTGGAAGCAAACTGATAAAAAGTTACGTAAGAATTAAGTAGTTCTGACAATTTTTCCGCGGTACCAGGATTTTCATGTAAAGGTAATCCCTTGTAAATAAGCATAGGAATATTAATCTTTTTCTTATCACCGTTATCATCAACAATTTCATAAAGAAAAGTTTGATTACTATATATTTTTAATAAGGAGTTTCTCTGTGGATCGTAAAGGGTACTGTGTATGATATTTATATCATTCTCAAGCTTCCTAAGTGTAGTGGAATACTGAATCTTTATGGCATCAGCATTAATTTTTATCTGATCATTAACATTCTGAAAAACAAAGCTTTCAATAATGTTTTTAGCAATAAAATATCCAATAAGACTGATAACCATCAGGGATAATATTGATATTGCACCAAAGCCGACGATCAGTTTTTCCCTATTTTTCATTGTAAATTCACTTAAACCTCATCATATTAACCAGTTAGTGAAATCGTAAAATATTCATATACACAGTAATATCTGTCAAGTAATATTTTAAACTTTCAAAGGCTATTTTGACAGTGAGGATGGCGGTTGGATTTCGAGTATTGTTAGATTTTTTAAAATTTAACTTCTCTGGCACCTTAAAAATCAAAAAAAAATCAAAAAAACGAATATTTCACTTGACTATTTCAAGATTTATTATTATGTTCCTATTAGCACTCATTTCTATTGAGTGCTAATAGTGTTGCGGGGTATAATGTAAAATAATGAGTAATATTAATAAACGAAATCTGACCGATAGGGAATCGGCTGTTCTTTGTGCGTTAGTATTTGAATTTATCACAACAGGTAAAGCTGTGGGGTCGAGGAGTTTTGTGCAGAAGTACTCATTTAATCTGTCACCGGCGACAATGAGAAATATTATGGCGGATCTGGAGTCTTTGGGTTTTTTGATGCATATGCATACATCATCAGGAAGAATTCCCACAGATATAGGATATAGGTACTATGTTGACTCGTTATTAGAATCGTATAATTTTATAATGGATGAAACATTACGTATAAAGGAAGAATTTCTGCAGAGAGAAATCAAACTGGATATGATATTTTCGTCTATTACGAAAATGTTGTCGATGGTTTCTACTTATGCTGGAATAGTAATATCGCCTAAACCGGATTATACTGTTGTTAAGCATATAGAACTTGTACCGTTAGGTAATAACAGCATATTGTTTATTATGGTTACTAGAACTGATATTGTATTAAATAAAAAAGTTTCTATCTCGGAGATTTTGTCTCAGGATGAATTGCATAAAATGTCAAAATTTCTGACTATTGAGTTAAATGGATTTTCAGTTAATGATGTTAAATGCAATGTTTTAAAAAAACTAAGAAAAAAGAACGGTCCTAATTCTGAGTACCAGATTGCTGTTGATATTGCCGAGTTGGCATTGAACAGTTTTGATAAGCAGGATGTGTTCGTTGAAGGTGTTCAGAATATTCTGCATATTCCAGAAATGAACGAAAATAATAAATTGAGATCATTTTTGCATTTAATAGAAAATAGGGATAATCTTCTAACGATTATGCAGAAGAGTATAAGACAGGAAGGTGTTCAGACCTATATTGGTGAAGAAATTGAGGATGAAAACGCGAGCGGGTGCAGTCTCATCGCGTCATCATATAAAATCGGAAATAATAATGTTGGTACACTTGGTATAATAGGTCCAACAAGGATGAATTACAAGAAGGTTTTACCTCTTGTTGATTACGCCAGTAAAATTGTTTCGGATATATTAACAAAAATTTCCAAATAAGGAGTTGATGGTAATGAAAAAATCTAATGCGGATGTAGAATTACAGGAAGATAATCTGGAGGATAATGAATCAGGAAAAGAGTCTTCCGGAGATTTTTCTAATAAGGTGGATGAGTTGAATAAACAAATTAATGAATTAAACAACACTGTTTTAAAAAAGGATGCAGAAATATCAGAATTGAAAGACATTATGATGCGGAGACAGGCGGATTTCGAAAATTATAAAAAACGGATTTCACTTAATCAGGACACTGACAGAAAAATGCTTATCAAAGATTTAGCTTCTGAGTTTTTATCTGTTAACGATAATTTAATTCGAGCAAGCGATGCTGCTTCTCATGTCAAAGAAGGTGAGTCATTAGAAAACGCTCACAAGTCTTATGTCGATGGCGTGATTATGATTTCTAAACAGATAGAAAATATTCTGAGTAAATTCGGTATAGAAATGATTGATCCTGATAATGAAGAATTCAATCCCGAAGTTCATGAGGCTGTTGAAATTAATGAAAGTGAAGATGTCCAGGGTGATACTGTTACAAAGACATATCAGAAAGGGTATAAACTGGATAAGTATATTTTGCGAAGTGCAAAAGTAAGGGTAACAAAGGCTAAGGTCATCAAAAAAGATGATGCTGATGGAATGAATGACTAGTAAAAAATTAAAAAATCTATATTAACAGGAGAATCAAAATGAGTAAGATAATTGGTATTGACTTGGGTACAACAAATTCATGTGTATCGGTTATGACAGGCGGAGAGCCTATTGTTATACAAAATGCAGAAGGTCAGAGAACTACTCCTTCAATCGTTGCGTACAATGATAAAGGCGAGAGATTAGTTGGTCAGGTTGCAAAGAATCAGATTATTACAAACCCTGAAAACACTATTAGATCAATAAAGCGTTTTATGGGAAGAGCTTTTGGCGAAACCGCTGACGAAAGAAAGTATGTATCATATAACGTTGGTGATGACGGAAAGGGCGGGATTACCGTAAAGACAGTAGCTGGTGCTTTTTCTCCACAGGAAATATCAGCCCGTGTTCTTCAGAAGATGAAACAGACTGCCGAGGACTTTCTTGGCGAACCAGTAACTAGAGCGGTTGTAACTGTTCCAGCGTATTTTAACGACGCTCAGCGTCAGGCGACTAAAGACGCTGGTAGAATTGCCGGTCTTGAAGTTGAAAGAATCATCAATGAACCTACAGCGGCTGCGCTTGCGTATGGTCTTGATAAAGCGAAAAAAAATCAGAAAATCGCGGTATACGATCTTGGCGGTGGAACTTTTGATATATCCATTCTAGAAATCGGCGACGGTGTATTTGAAGTAAAATCTACTAATGGTAATACCCACCTTGGCGGAGATGATTTTGATCAGGTTATTATGCAGTGGCTGATAGATGAATTTAAGAAACAGACAGGTATTGACGTTTCAAAAGATAAAATGGCTTTGCAGAGACTTAAAGAAGCGGCTGAAAAAGCTAAAATAGAATTGTCTGCAAAAATGGACACTGAAATCAATATACCGTTTTTAACAGCCGATCAGTCAGGTCCTAAGCACTTGGTAATGACAATTTCCCGTTCAAAATTTAATCAGATGACTGAACATCTTGTTATGCTTTCTAAGGCTCCATGTGAAAAGGCTCTTAAAGATTCTGGTCTGTCCGCTGCTGACATCGATGAAGTAATTCTGGTTGGCGGTTCAACAAGAATACCTGCTGTACAGGAGCTTGTTCGTGAATTTTTCGGAAAAGATCCTCATAAAGGAGTTAATCCTGATGAAGTTGTAGCTGTCGGAGCTGCTATTCAGGGTGGCGTTCTTGCGGGTGATGTTCATGATGTTCTTCTTCTTGATGTTACGCCGCTTTCACTAGGTATTGAGACTCTTGGCGGAGTAATGACTAAACTTATTGAAAGAAATACGACTATTCCGACAAAGAAGAGTCAAATATTTTCAACAGCAACAGATAATCAGCCCGCTGTAACCATTCATGTATTACAGGGAGAAAGAGAGCTTGCGTCGCAGAATCGTACTCTTGGACGTTTCGAACTATCGGACATTCCTCCAGCGCCGCGTGGTGTTCCGCAGGTTGAGGTTGCTTTTGATATTGACGCGA
>CAYLTM010000068.1:2373-2973 GCA_964386495.1 uncultured Leptospirales bacterium | reverse complement strand
AGAACAGAAAATACGTATAGAATCTTCAAGCGGATTAAGTGAAGATGAAATAAAAAATATGGTTAAAGACGCTGATGTTCACGCGGCTGAAGATAAGAAAATGCGTGAAGTAATAGAAGCTAAAAACGAATCCGATACATTCATTTACTCAATAGAAAAGATGCTGAAAGAGCATAGTGACAAAATTGACGGTGCTGAAAAAGAGCAAATCGAAGCGGAAATAGCGTCTTTAAGGAATGCTATGCAGGGAAGCAGTGTTGATGATATTAAAAACGCGAAATCTAAATTGGAAGCGGCATCACACAAATTTGCTGAACGAATTTACAAAACAGCTCAGGGTGCACAGGGTCAGCAGCAGCCTCAACCGGATGGCAAGGAGAATCCTGGAGCTGGTAGTGATAATTCAGGAAAATCTTCGTCCGGAGATAATGTTTATGACGCGGAATATAAGGTTGAAGATGATAAATAATTCTTGAATAATTCCGGTCATAATAAATGTTTGATAATTAGTAGCATCCGGGCAAACAATTGTTGTTCCGCCCGGGTGTTATGTTAATTCATTAGATTTTAAGAGGAAAATACCTTGGCATCAAAAAGAGA
>CAYLTM010000068.1:1882-2255 GCA_964386495.1 uncultured Leptospirales bacterium | reverse complement strand
TAAAAAGCGCGTATCGTAAACTTGCTTTAAAATATCATCCTGACAGAAATAAAGGCGATAAAGACGCTGAAGATAAATTCAAGGAAGCGACTGAAGCATATGAAGTGTTGCGTGATCCGAAAAAACGTGCTCAGTACGATAAATTCGGGCATGAAGGGGTAAGCGGTATTGACGGTTTCGGCAGAGGAGCTTATTCAGATTTTTCAGATATTTTTGGAAATTTTGATTTTTCAGATATTTTTGAGGGTTTCTTTGGCAGCGGTTTTGGTTCAAGTGGTGGTTCTGGAAAAAGAGCTCGAAAAGGGGCTGATATCCAATATGATATTTCAGTCAATCTTGAAGACGCAGCCAACGGTAAGGAAATCCAAATTGA
>CAYLTM010000068.1:641-1814 GCA_964386495.1 uncultured Leptospirales bacterium | reverse complement strand
CAGCGGTGCTTCATCCGGATCTAAACCGGTCGTGTGTCCGGTATGCAGCGGTACAGGTCAGATTCGTCAGAGTCAGGGCTTTTTCTCAATAACACAAACCTGCTACAAATGTCATGGCGGGGGAAAGATAATCACTTCTCCATGCAAGACATGTTCCGGTTCCGGGCTCAAACGTGTTATGCGGAAAATTACTGTGAAAATACCTGCGGGTGTTGAATCCGGTTCTCGGCTTAAAATAACCGGCGAAGGCGAGCAATCGCAGAGCGGCGGTATCAACGGCGATCTATATGTACTGATACATATTAAGAAACATAATGTTTTTGAAAGACAAGGTAATGATCTAATAATGACAGTAAATATATCCTTTCCGGTGGCTTGTATGGGTGGCGATATTTCGCTTCCGACAATTTATGGAAAACATGTTACAATGAAAATTCCAGCTGGTACCGAAAACAATCAGATTTTTAGAATGAAGGGCAATGGTATGCCATATCTAGGTTCATACAGTAAGGGTGATCAATTAGTTCGGATAAATGTCATAGTGCCGAAAAAACTTACCAGCCGCCAGAAGGAAATCCTTAAAGAATTCGCGAAAATTTCTGGAGAATCTGTCGAAGCTGAATCGAAACCCTTTTATTAAAATGAGATTTTTTTGAAAAATTTGGATCTTCATATACATTCAACAGCGTCAGACGGGTCGTTGTCTTACAAACAGATAATCGACACCGCCTGTACTCTAAATATTTCAGTAATTTCGATTACAGATCACGATAATGTTGATTCGTTAGGCGATGCTGAAGAGTACTCATCTGGTAAACCTGTGAAATTTATTCCAGGGGTTGAAATCTCTGTTGATGTCGATCGCGGTGATTTCCATTTGTTGGGTTACGGCATCGATTATAGAAATGAACGTCTGGTAAATATGCTATCCGATCTGAAAAATGAAAGAAAGAACCGTGTTAAAAAAATTATTACCGCTATGAATAATGCCGGCATAGACATCAGCTTTTCTGATATAAAAAATAATGATGATTCATCCGCCTTAGGTAAGCCCCATATTGCTGAAGCTCTCATTGCTAAGGGTTACGCTTACTCGAAGGATGAAGCCTTCAATGTGTTTTTTAAAAAGGGTGCTGTCGGTGATATTCCAAAAAAGAAAGTAACTCCTGAAGA
>CAYLTM010000068.1:0-617 GCA_964386495.1 uncultured Leptospirales bacterium | reverse complement strand
CCGGTACTAGCACATCCCGCTTCTTTATTATTAAACGCCGATGATTTTAATCCGTTTATTCAAAAAATGATCGTACTTGGTTTAAGGGGTATAGAAGTTTATTCTAATATGCACTCTAATTCTGATGTTGATTTTTATTATAAAACTGCCATAGTCAATCAACTGTTCATTACCGGTGGCAGTGACTTCCACACTCCAGAACATGACCGCTTTTGTTATTACGGTAACGACAGACTCATACCTGCGGAAAAGATTAATTTGCCACTAATGTGATTTTATTTACTATTGAGTGAGATGTGTTGGTGTCCGTGTTAGGAAATGCAGAGACGTGTTATAAACTCGTCCCTGCATTTATATTGAAGAATAATAATTCTAATCTAACGCTTTAATACCAGGTAAAACTTTACCTTCGAGAAGTTCGAGAAATGCGCCGCCGCCTGTGGATATGTAGGAAACCTTGTCTGCGACACCGGACTGGTTAATAGCTGATACACTGTCTCCGCCGCCGATTATGCTCAAGCAATCAGTGTCCGCAAGTGTACGCGCGATAGCGTTTGTACCTTCAGCGAAATTCGGCATTTCAAAAACACCCATTGGACCATTCCAAACGGCTGTTT
>CAYLTM010000067.1:14321-20278 GCA_964386495.1 uncultured Leptospirales bacterium | reverse complement strand
TACGCATAGTTACGCATAGTTACGCATAGTTACGCATAGTTACGCATAGTTACGCGGAATTCGCGGGGTCTCGCAGTTAGTCATTAGACTTTTTATATTGACGATTTCATCATCATTTAATATATTGTATTTGGTCGCCGATCAAAATTAAAAAGGAGTGTTAATGATGTATCAAGAATTAAAAGACCTTTTTAAGGAAATTGCCGAACGACAAAAAGAAACCGATAAACTTATTAAAGAAACATCTGAAAGACAAAAGAAAACCGACGAACAAATGAAGAAAACTGATGAACAAATGAGAAAAACCGATCTCGAGCTTGATAAAGTTGCATAGATGCATAGTGAAATCTCTAAATGTCAGAAAGAAACCAGTGAACAAATGAAAAAGACTGATGCCAGGCTTGATAAACTTGCGAAACTATATGGCGGGGTCTCGCAAAATCAGGGAGATTCCGCGGAAGAGTTTTTCTTCAATACCCTTAAAGGCAAAAAAAGAATAGGAGATATGGTTTTCGATACTATTCAGAAAAACATGAGAGTTGATGGGAAAAATCTAAAAGGCGAATACGATATTGTTTTATATAATGGTAATTCGGTTGCGATTGTTGAAGTCAAATATAAAGTACATATCAATGATATTGAAAATTTAAGGGAAAAGAAAATTCCAAACTTTCGGAAACTCTTTCCGTTTTTTGATTCTTATAAAATTTATGCCGGTATAGCAGGTTTTCATGTAAACGATGAAGCTGTTAAGAAAGCTGAAGAACATGGTTTTTTCATTTTAAAACGTAAAGGCAAAATTGCTGAGTTTGATACCGATTTCGTAAGGGAACAGCTCGCAGGGTGAAGGATCTCCAGCATTATCAAATTGTCAGAAAGGGCTTCTTCGGCTACTTTTTAAAAATACGAACTTAAGTGCTTTAAAATTTACTTTTTATTATGTATGAGATCGCTTAAAAACATAGAGTCGTAATTATGCCATACTTCGTTACAAGTACTTTCATTGCTAATTACATTTAATTCTCGTTCAAGCACTTTTATATCATCGAAATATATTTCAAATTTCCAAATACCTGGTTTGTCAACATTACTTTTAATTTTATCAACTTCGCCGTATTATGGGCAACTGCCATGATATTGAATTCACCGCTACCATTGTAAAGACCTTTAAGCATAAATCCTTTGAAATTTCGATTAGATTTTGTTTGAGAGAAAACCGGTTCAAGAATAGCTGCCCGCTTTGAATATATTTTTTTCGAATCCTCTTTTTGCCTCTCAAACAAGAATACTTCACCATTATCAGGCAAGTGATTGCCTATATAGTGATCAGAAAACAATATCCCATGATCCCGAATATTTTACTTAATCCGTTTCAATATAAATTTTATTTTTAAATTAGTTCCCTCCAGCCCTCGTTGCGTAACTATGCAAAATTCTTCACCCGCATAATTTATTTCAAATTTCCCTCAAAAATCCCAACTTTTTTTCTTAATTCCTGATTTTTCATCGTATATATAAATAGAGGGTTATTTTCCACAAATCTTGCCAACCCTTCAAACAATCTAAATCGGAGTTTATTATGATTAAATCGTCGGTTAACATCAATATTGTGAAATTATCGTTACTTGAGAATTTTTCGGAAGTCAATGAGTTATCGGTTAATGAAGTTGTCGCTCTTTTACTACGGAAAATTTTAGAAGACGGGAAATATTCCGCAAGAAAGTTTCGTGCGGTGAAATATCAAGAAATTGACCCTGACAAGAACTGGGATACCTTGACTGTTTATTTCGAGGATGTTGATTATGAGTTTTTCACTGATATGCGGAAGTTTTTCAAGGAATCGGTGTCGTTACTACTATCGAAAGCCATCGATCTTTTTCTGGACACAATCCTCTCCGAAGTCGAAGAGATTTTACTTAACTACGCAAACTCAGACTGGGATATTCGTAGGGATGATGTGCAAACGGGGGTAATTTGGAGTGTTTTTTGGATAAAACCAGAAAAACACACCACTTAAGACAGTAACCACCGCTGAATAATACAACACACGCCTTAGCAACCTGACAATCTGTTTTCTTTCGGAGTAATCTGTTCAAAATTGCTTATCTACTCAAAAATCGCTATTATTTTTGATGCCAAAATCAAATCTTAGTCCATCCCATCCAGCCATGTATGCCGACAACTAAACCCTGAAAAAGGGCAGGCTGGTTTAATAAAAATCATCAATCTAAATAACAACATTTTCTAACTATTTCTGTGGTTTGATTAATTCATTATTCTTCCAGATCCCTTTTCCTAATAACTTTCCATTTTTATCATATTATTCGCCATACCCATTCGGAAACCCTTTAATAAATGCTCCTTTATAGTAAGATCCATTTCTGTTATACGTCATATCGTAACCGCAATTTTGATACTTAAGACTAACGTGAAATTAATTTACCCGAAAATAAAAGTCACCATAAAAAATTGTGTCGGAGAAGGTTCTGAAGCATGTTGCATAATTACAGGGATTTACCAATCATAATACCGGCACTCACAAGATCAATTTTATAGGTGATGCCGAGATACCGTTTATTTTTCGACAAAAGATAATCCATCTCGCTCGATTTCATGCGGATTTTGTTTTTAGTTCTGGTAATCGCGGAACGCATATCCTTGCCTTCGAATTTCATTTTGGCTTCCTGGAGATCCGCAAGTTCAGTAAGTTCCTTAATTTCCCTTTTATAAGCTTCCTTGATTTTACCAAGCTCAGGGTCAATATGCATATCGAGGTTTTCCTTCATATCGAAAATTTTATCGTTAATTTTCTGTTTAAGTTTATTAAGGGCTCCATCGTACAATGACTTGGACGCGGAAGAAACTTTTTCGATAATTTTCTCAACAATGGCTTCATCATACTCAATGGACTTATGCTGATAAAGAAATTCACGCTGAATTTTTTCCGTTTCGTACGATGTCAGGGTTTTCGAATATTCCACATAAATTGGTATCAGCTCTTTTTCTTCCGATTTTGACCGGAAGGTAACCACAAATGTAAAAATTATTCCGCAGGTGTCTTTTTCAAAGCGGATAATCTTCACACCTGTTAATCCCCCGAAATTATTATCGTGACAATTTTGTATCGCGTTATTAATTATCGGATGACCAAACGCGAGAAATTCGTATTTAGAATTAGATAACGCAGCTTCACTATCGAAGGTTCCGAACTTTAACTGCCCGTCGATCTTCAAAGGGAACAGGCCGTTTTTATTTTTCTGCCCAATGATATGTTTTGAAAGATTATCAATTTCGCTGAACTTTATCACGAAGTTTTCAAGCTGCTTGTTGGAATACATTCTCTCTTTTTGCGTAATGCGGTAATACTCATCATAATTAAAATCCATTCGTTTCACAACAGCAAGGTCGGTGAGCTTTTCATAACTTTTTTTTGCCTTCAAAACTGTTTCGTTAAATTCTTTAATAATAGTCTTGTTTTTTTTACCGCTATGCGCGTAAGACATAAAGATGTTGTTGAGATTAACTTCTTCTTCGATTTGTCCAAGCATTATATCGGGCATCCCGATTGACTCTTCAAACAAGTGCAGTTTTTTTATGAGAACTTCAAGCACCTTTTCAGCGACAGTATCTTTTGTGGAGAAATTGTAAATATTTACGTCACGCTCCTGTCCAAAACGGTGAATCCGCCCAATACGCTGTTCAATTTTTAATGGCGACCACGGAAGGTCGTAATTAAACAGGACATGGCAGAACTGCATATTACGTCCTTCACCGCCGGCTTCCGTGCAGATAAGTATCTCAATATTATTTTTAAAATTATCTATAGCGATTTCTTTTTCATCTTTATTGAGCGATCCGTGAAAGACCTCCACAGAAAATTCCGATAAAAACCTTTTTAAAAAATCCTGAGTAGTTTTAAACTGCGTGAATATTAAAAATTTATTGCAGCCTTTCGCTTTTAAGTTGGTAATCATCTCTTTAAGTTTTTCGGCTTTTTTATTACGTTTAAGGTTGGTCGCGATTTCTATGAGATTACTGATAGTCGCGATTTCCTCCATCAGTTCTCTTTCGGTTTTTTCATTACAAAGCGTGACAACTTCCTCAAGCTCATCATTTCTTTCGTAATCATCGTCATCATCGTCGAGAGCGAGATTCATAGCGTCTATATGACAAGCAGACTGCTCTTTCTGTTTATTAAGCATCGCTGTAAGACTGGCTTTCCTTTTTATAAGGGCGGAATACAACGCGTGTGATGACGAATCAAGCAGCTTCTGAAAAACAACCATTACAAAACCGACGGCTCTGTTTTCTGTCTGCATCGCCTTATTAAATTCTTCCGCTACATATTTTGTTGTATAATCGTATAATAATCGTTCTTCAGGATAAAATTCAAACTTAATAGTTTTCGCGTGACGGATAGTAAAACCGCCGATCTCTTTTTTTGTCCGGCGAATAAGTACCTGCGAAAGTTTTTTTCGAAGAATTGACAAATCAGCATCCTGACAGCAAAATTCACTGTGAAAACTTTTAAACGGTCCGAGTAAATTTTTATCTACTAAACGAATCAGAAAATACAGCTCTTCAAGTTTTCCTCTAAAAGGTGTAGCGGTTAAGAGCAGCAGCGAATTAGTTTTATCTGATAACATTTCAGCAAGATTATATGCCAGCGTCGATACCTGCGCGTCGCGGCGAAGTCTGTGGGCTTCATCAAAAATTACGGCATCCCATTGAGTAGTTTTTAAAAGATTATAACATTTTTCACTTTTAATGAAATCCAGCGAGCAAATAATTTTAGAAAAACTGTCCCACGGATTTTCACCAATCTGCAACATTTTTGACTTTTTCTTCAAAGTGGCACTGTCAATAATATCGAACTGTTCACCGAATTTTTCAATCATCTCATTCTGCCACTGGACCTGTAGTGATGCCGGACAGATTATCAGTATCTTTTTGTAGCTATATCGGAAAATCATCTCCTTAATTACTAGACCAGCCTCAATAGTTTTACCCAGACCGACTTCATCCGCGAGTAAAAAACGTTGGTTCAGCGAATTTACGATGATGTGAGTACTCTCTACCTGGTGAGCGAGAATTCTGGTTCTGGAATTGGACAATGACAGAATCTTGTTATATGAATAGGCAAACTGCAGAAGGAAAGATTCATTGCGCAGTTCAAAACGCCGGATATCGTCAAAAAAACGGTTTTCCAATAGCGGGAGAATAATATTCTCGTTAGAAATTTCAACATTATTAGTTTCAGGCTTATTTTCCCTTATATCAAACGTGGAAAATAGCAGGTTTTCTCCGATATCAGCAATGTTCATTTTTTTTCCAGTATGAATTTTATATAAGTCATTGTTTTTAAAATCCCATATATTTACAAGATTTTTTTATTAATTCGCTTTTTTGATATTTATATATACATTCAGAAATTATGAATACTTATGAAGATTTGTTATATTCTCGCTGTAGATTTGATAATTAAATTGGAGTTTTTATTATTGATAATCCTCAAACTCAAGACTATCTTTTTCTAGGGTTTTAATGAATAAAACTTTTTTTGGAGAGGTTGTTCTTGGGTTATCAAAATATTTTTCCTTGTAATCTATATGGTGATTAATTGTTATTTCCTTGTCGGCTTTTTCAAGCTCTTCAAATAATTGTTGTCCATTAAGCTGTGTCACATTATCGATAGGATTCATTTGGTAATAGTTATAATCCAGTTCAAGAAATATCAACCCTTCAAATTCCAAATTAGGAATTTTCGTGAAATTGCAGTCAATAGGAATGATGCTGTTATCAGTATATTCTTGATCATTATATATCACCTTGTTTCCCTGCTGAAGATTTTTATCTCCTATCTGTTTGCCGCGTCTATTGTATTTGTAAGTTAGTGTGTCATACTTGATGTACCCCTCGAACCCATCCTCGTCTTTGGAGTAGTCGAAGGAGAAGGG
>CAYLTM010000067.1:13418-14311 GCA_964386495.1 uncultured Leptospirales bacterium | reverse complement strand
GCGTTAACTAAAACAGCTTTAGTGGCAGGATCGATGACTTTCAATGAAACCTTCAAACCCTTTTTCATTTCACTAATAAGTTTAATGTCATCTATGCCGGTCGCGGATGATAGATCAACATAAATTGTCAGATAATCGTCCGGTTCTATTTCTATCTTGTCGTTGCCCTTTATCATAAATTTTTGATTAAATTTTTGATATTGCAGATTTACCGCGTTGAGTGTATTTCCCATGCTTTGACTTTTGATCGTCAGATTTTTTTTATTAGATGAACAGGTTAACAACAACGATATTGCTATTATAGCTGTTAGTATTTTTCCCATAAACACCTTTCCCGAACAAAGTTTCAGCTATTTGTATTATCGTCATTAATACTAAGTTTCATTAGGAAAAAATTTAAAAATATTTTGACTATTATCATTGACCAATGGTTCCTCGTCATTAAGCTTTGTAAATGAGTAGTATTTTATTAATTTTATTATCAGCAGTATTTTTCGCGTTATCAACAGTCTTTGCGAAATTTGTTTCAAATAGTTCGGAGGTGTCATCAGCACAGATAACCTTCGTTAGATTTTTCATCGGATTCATTGCGGCATCTTATATCGTTAAAAAGAAAAAAAGATCAATTATTCCTCATAAAATTCATTTGATAATTTACCGCTCGATTTTCAACACTTTTGCGGTTCTTCTTTTTTTTATTGGAGTCAAAGATACGACAATCACTAATGCCAATATGCTCAATATGACATATCCGGTTTTTGTTGTGTTGCTCGCACCATTTATTAATAAGGAGAAAATCAGCAAAATTTCTCTTTTGTATTTATTTCTTTCTGTGGCAGCTATATATCTTATCAGCAGCCCGGATTTTTCATATATCAATAGGGGGGATGCAT
>CAYLTM010000067.1:2506-13408 GCA_964386495.1 uncultured Leptospirales bacterium | reverse complement strand
CGGCAGTCGCGGTCACTGCTTTGAGAGAATCCCGTAAATATGACAGCACTTCTGTTATTCTTTTTTATCACATGGGTATTGGCACGGTTATAATGTTATGTATGATGCCCTTTCTGTGGAAAAATTGCTCGGTGTTGAATTGGTTTAATATCGTTGTTAGCGGTATTCTAGGTGTTGCCGGACAATACGCGCTTACTATCGGCATAAAAAAAATTGATGCCGCAAGCAGTTCTATTATATCATCGAGTAGAATTCTCTGGGCTATTATTTTTGGTGTTATTTTCTTTTCCGAAAAATTAAGCTTAAATATAATCATCGGTGCTATTCTGTTGACGATTTCTCTTATTGGTATCAGCGGGGGGATCACTTACATTAAGAATAAAATTATTTTTCGAAGGAGTTAATATTATGATGGATATTAAAAATGTAATAATTCTTGTTACGGGAGCTACGTCCGGTATCGGTAAAAGTCTTACCGGAAAGCTTCTAAATTCAGGCGCGAGTGTCGCGTTTTGCGGAAGATCGCAGGAAAAGATGACTGAATTTGTTTCATGCATTAAGCACATCAATAAAGAGAAATATTATTATGAAACATTTGATGTCTCGGATGAAAACAGTATTATCTGTTTTGTGAATAATGCTGTTCGTTCTCTCGGTAAATTTGATATACTGGTGAACTGTGCTGGTGTAAACTCCGCGAGATCTGCTGTTTCGGAAATGAAAACCTCAGACTTGGAATATATGCTAAGAATTAATCTAATCTCGCCGTTTGTGTTTTTACGAGAAGTTTACAACAGTTCTATCGAACACAATACGGGATTGTTTATTAATGTATTATCAACTGTATGTCTTTTTTCAAATGAAGGAATCGGAGCATATACCGCGTCTAAGGCCGGATTCGACGCACTGGTAAAAGTTTTTAGAAAGGAAGTCCGTAGCAGAAAGGTTAGGGTCTGTTCGGTTTATCCAGGAGGAGTGAATTCTTCATTCAGAAAAGAGGCAAGACCGGAATACCTTTCACCGGATACCGTTGCTGACGCGATAATTTCTGTAATGCTTTCAGATGAGAATACCGCTCTGGACGAACTGGTAATTCGACCGGTTATTGAAACTAACTTTTGTTAGATTCAAAATGTCTATAATTATTATTTGTACCTTATAATTAATTCCTACTTGATATTCCTATTGCATTGCCATTAAATAAATCTTGACTATTAAGCTCATATTGTTAACTATGCAAGGAGTCTTTATTAGAAGTTTGTAAAATTTAATCGGCAGGTAAGATTATGGAATTTGCTGTAATATTTTTAGGATTTGCTGTAGTAATATCAGCGATGATCTTTGTTTCAGTAAGGTTACTAAAGATTCGGAAAGAATTTGTCATGAAGGTTTTAAAATACGGAATGACTGTAGTGATTGCTGTTCTCTTTTCGATTATTTCTGTCGGTATCGGTTTCAGGGTAGATGACAGGCATGCCGATTCCTATACTAGAAGTCTGAAATCTGTTCAAGAAATTTGGGGCGGTGAAATACAGCAAAATCCGCCGATGTTCTATATCAAGACATTAACAAATATCGAATATGATAATACAATCACTGGAAAAAAAGAAAATAAAGATGTTTTATCCGATGAAGAAATCGGCATTGATGGACAGAATATTTTATTAAATGTTCAGAAAAGTATTAGAAAAAAAGGCTTGCTGTTGTTTCCCGGATATAATGCTGAATTTAAGGCTATCTACTTTTTAAAAAACAATTTCAATACAAGTAATACCTTCTATTTTAATTTTAACCTTCCTGAAGCTGCCGGCAATGTTTCTGATATTTCCGTTAAACTTAATGACGCTGAATACAAGTCTGATGTGAATTATGCTGATGGTATTGACTGGTCAGGTGTTATGAATCCTGGTGATTCAGCAACCATCGAAATATCATATAGATCGCAGGGAACTGGTCTGTTTAACTATGCCTTAAATGAAAAACGGACAGAGATAAAGCAATTTTCTTTTATTTTGAAAACCGACTATATCGATATCACATACCCTGATGGCGCGATGGTGCCTACTTCATCAGAATCTGATAACGTTGTTTCTAAAATGTCATGGATAAATACAAATTTTGTAACCGGACAAAATATTTCTGTTGTGTTTGATGTTGAAGGTAATTACGGGAAGGTTGTTTCTAAATTGTTTTTTAGTTCTCCTGTTGCAATTTTTCTGTTTGTTTCTTTTTTAATGCTGATATCTGTTTCTAAAAAAATTGATCTGCACCCAATGCACTATCTGTTTATTTTGACAGCTTTTTTTATTTTTTACCTGCTCTGCTCATACATGATTGCGTATATGTCAATTTATTCGGCACTGGTTATATCGCTTGGCGTCTCGTCGTTGATTCTTCTATATTACATTTATTTGATAAAGCATGATGTTTTTCTTTTGTCCGCTGCTGTAGGCGGAGTATTTCTATTTCAATGGATATTTTCCATTGCGTTTTTCTTTCCAGAGCACACAGGTTTTATTATTACGATATGCGGTATTGCCGGATTTCTTGCACTTATTAAAATTACCGCAAAAATCGATTGGACTGATAAATGGTAGTTGTTTTTTTAACTGTAGAAAAATTTAAATTGCAAAATTTAGGGTTATGATAAAAGTTAACCATAATAAGCTTTTATCTTAATTATTGAAATTAAGGATAAGCTTAATTATAATTTGGAAATAGATGTTAAATGGAGTTATAATGTTAAAATTAGAAAATGTTTGTCTATCCTTTGGAAAAAGGAAGATTCTGGACGATGTTTCATTCGATGTTGATAAGGGAACTATTGTAGCGATAACTGGAAAATCTGGTACAGGTAAAACCACTTTGTTAGGTGTTATATCAGGTTTGCTAAAACCTGATAAAGGTAAAGTATTTTTCAATGGGAAAAATATTTTAAAATGGGGTGATATCAGAAGATCGTTTTACCGGAACCGCAAAATTGGATTCGTGTTCCAATTTTTTAATCTGCTGCCGGATCTTACTTCTTTTGAAAATATTATATATCCGGTGACTCTCAGAATTTTTTGTAGAGATAAAAAAAAGGAAGTTTTGAAGCTAATAGAATATTTGAATCTTCAGCACGCGAAAAATGTTTATCCAGATACTTTGTCTGGCGGTGAACGGCAGCGGGTCGCGATTGCCAGAGCGATCATTAATAATCCAGATATAATATTAGCTGATGAACCGACTGGTAATCTTGATGATGAATCCTCGGATGATATAAGACGACTGTTTCTCGAATTGAAAAACGAACAAGATAAAATTATCATAATCGTGACACATGATCATGAACTGGTTGGAATAGCGGATGTGCATTATCATCTTGAAGATGGTGTATTGATTAAAAAAAATGGTCATGTAAGAGTCGATATGCCTGCTAAAAAAACTGCATCTTCCGGAAAAATAACAAATGCTAAAAATTCGGTTAAGAAAGATCCTGTGAAGACTGTTACAGTAACTGCACCAAAAAAGAAGACTCCAGCGGCGAAATCCGTGAGTTCTAAGAAAACTTCTGTAAAAAAGTTAAATAAAAGTTCAGCAAAAAAATAAAATGTTGTCAAGCGGTTTCTAAAAAAAGGTATTTTAATCTCTGTAATTGCTAAAAAATTGGTGGTGGAAACGCTACTCCATCGCCCTAGGTGGCGGCGAACTATAATTGCCACCAAAATATGAGAAAATAATAATCTCTAATAGTTGTAACTATATTTCTGGTATAAGTACTGACTTAATAATGTATTTTGATAATAATTAACGGATGCAATGGGGGAGTATGGGAAAAGAAGATAAAGTTATCAAAAAAAAGAAATTAATTATTGAGGCTTTAAAAAGTTTGTTGTCTCAAAGAACATACTCTAATATTACCGTGCAGGATGTTGCGGATGAATCAGGTTTTTCAAAAGGCGGGGTTCTACATTATTTTGAGACTAAAGAAGATCTTTATCTTGAATTAATTAAAGATTTATTCAGTGAAATAAGAAGTGACCATGAACATGTTCTTCGAGGAGATCTGCAAAGTGGTGAAAGGGCAAGTCTATCAGCTTTATATGGTATTGAAAAGTTTTTTTTAGAGAAAAAGACTGTGCGTGTGATTTTGAATCTCTTTCTTTATAGTATGGAAGATGAGAAGATTAAAGAGTATATTAAAAATTTTTCTACTGATCATCTTAATTTATATCATGAAATTATTCAGGAAGCCCGTGGAGATAAATTTGTTAAAAGAAAAACCGACCTTGACTCACATACAATAGCTCGGATTGCACAGATTATAATTCTCGCTTCCGGTATTCTGGAGTCGGTTGATGATATCAATGTTGACACAAATAGTCTTATAAAATTTGTAATATCCCTTTTGAAGGGTTGAATTATGATCTGTACTATTGTAAAAAATTCTGAAAAATGTAATTGTACATACGAACCTTGTTCCCGAAAAGGGAAGTGCTGTGAGTGTGTAGCATATCATAGATCGAGTGGAGAATTGCCTGCATGTTATTTTGACGCAATTAGTGAAAGATCTTACGATCGCTCTATCGAAAATTACATGAAATTAAAAAGAAGATAGTTTGAGGTTGTTATGAAATTTAAAGTTCTGGTTTTATTATTTTCATGCATTGTTATGATTTCTGGATGTAAAAAGAAGGATACTCCTATTCCCGATCTAACAAGTGTTAATCGACCTGTTGTTTCAATGAAAACTTCTATGGGTACTGTTTATATTGAACTTTTTACGGACATAGCACCGGTAACGGCAGCGAATTTTATTGAACTTGCTTCCGGCAGTAAGGAATGGACAGATCCTAAAACCAATTCTGTAGTAAAAAAACCCTTCTATGACGGTCTGATCTTCCATAGGGTTATGAACGATTTTATGATACAAGGCGGATGTCCTCTAGGCAATGGAACCGGTGGTCCGGGATATGCGTTTGAAGATGAGTGTTATGATTATACTGGTGCAGCCGAACTTAAAGGTGTGATTAAAAATGATGAAAATGCTATGGCTGTATACATGAAAATAATTTTGCCTTATTTGAAAAGTGAGGCTGATCCGCATAAGGATCTTGTGAGCATCTACAGACAGTCCCAGACTAATCAAAATCTGGACGCTGTTAAAAACCATCCTATTGAATTTTATCGTGAGGTTACCGGCAGCACAAAACCTATTTATACAGGTGGAAAGCTTAAGGCGCAGGTTCAATACGCTTCACTATGTATGGCAAACGCTGGACCGGATACCAACGGTTCTCAGTTTTTCATTGTTACGAAAAAGGATGGATGCCCCTGGTTAGACGGCAAACACACTGTTTTTGGTAAAGTTATAGCAGGGATGGCTGTTGTTGAAAGTATTCAAAAGGTCAAAGTATCTGTTAACAGCAAACCCGAAAAAAATGTTGTTATCGAAAAGATCGAGATTGTAAAAAAATAAAAAATAAAAATAATTAAGTAATTGTTGTCCTTTGTTTTGATGAAGCAATGGACAACATCAATCACAATCCCCCTTCTATCAGCGAAGCTGCTCCAAAGTATATTTGTGTTTCACCGTTTGTATCGAATCCATAACTGCATCCTATGAAGCCTGCAATGTCCAGATAGTAACCTATCGTATATTCGCTATGAATTTCAATTCCAGCGGATTTAAGCATTTCTGTTTCACTGTGGTACGCCCAGCCTTTACCTATATCAATAAATGGTTTTGCCCAGATGCTGCGGAATAAAAATGGTAACATGTCAACACCGATGTCTTTTTGCACGATAGGAATATTGATTTCCGCTGATGCCGCAGCTATGCCTTTATAAAAGTAATAACCGGCAGGATATCCCCGTAATCCCATTAGCTGATCGCCAGTGTTTATTAAACCAATATATTTGTTTGCATATCTTCCAATAGAGTAAGGCAATTCGTAGTCTGATTTTTGTATTATGGAACCGGCTCTGCCATTGATAGTGAAAATTGAATTATACGGCAGTAGTGGGGAGTAATATGACGACATAGCTCGAATTTTATTATAATTATCTAAAACGGAACCCGCTATGTTATAATTGTCGCCTGTTAGTTGGATAATTATACCGTCCTGCTGTTCTACAGTTCTGCTGAATTTTTTAGTATTTTTAAAATTTAATTGCAGTGTTGAATGAAAAATATTTTCAGATGTTTGACTAACTTCTTTTGTTAGAGGTATATATTTATCAGTTTTAAGATTTTCAGCCGCTATCGATGGAATCAGTGACGCACTGTAGTTATATTTTCGATATGGCAAAGTCATAATTAATGCACCTGATCTTCTGAGTTCTCTATATATGTTTACATCAACCTTGCCTTTATAATTCCATGGAAATTCATCCTCTAAGTAAAATAAATTTTCATCATAATATTCAATAGTAAAATCAGGGTACATCGTCGAATAAGTGTAACTGAGTAGCAGGTTGATTTTTTTTTGTAAAAATGAATTTGTTACTTTCAATGAGTATATGTGATGATGAAGTGTATCAAATGAGAAAAATGCTAAACCTAGAATGTAATCGTATTTCCCTGAGTATACCTCACCAATGCTTCCTATTGGATGCCAATAAGGTTTATTGAGATAATTTAACGGCTGGTAATCTTTAATAATAGTTTCATCAGCTATATACGAATCAGCTTTGAAATATTCAGTATTTGTTTTTACGGGGAAAATTCTCATTCTGGAAAATTCTTGTACTGGATACGCTATCGAATATATATCAAAACCTTTTTCGTTATAACCGGAATACACAATAGTTTTACCGTCGGGAGATACGCAGCTTGAGAAGGCTCCTCCGACAAGATTTGTCAATCTCCGTATTTGAATCAAAGAAAGATCAATTTCATACAAATTGTAAATCCCTGTAATGTCCGAAGACAGTATTATTTTGCCGCCGTCTGGAGTGAATGATGGGAATATATTGTTTGAATTATTTTTTATAAGAATAGTAGTCTCGCCAGTAATAGTATTAATTAGAAGTATTCCTGTTTTTCCGTCGGGATCCTTAAATGATAAAACAGCTTTTTCAGCACCGGAGGAAAGTTTACAGAATGATAATTGTGATATGGTATTATTAATAATTATTTTCCTGTCGGATACGGGATTTTTAATATCAGATAGAAATAGTCGATATGAGTTTGAGCTGTTAGTGATATACAAAACCTTGCCTGAGTTGACATCACTGTAAAGTATTCTTTCACCGGATGTTAGTCGTTTATTATGCTTTTCAATTTTGTAAAGATCATGATATTCATAGTATCCTTTATTTATTTCTACATCAGTGGTGTAAATATTTTTATTGTATATAGATATCGAAAAAGGATTATTTGCCGCATAATCATTTTCAACGGTTTTATTATCGAGTCTCATTTTATTGATTTTCGGTTTTGACAAATTGTTTGAGGAGTAATAATAAATGAATTTGCCATCCTGTGAAAAAACAGGAAGCTTGTTCCAAACTCCGGTGTTTGTTAAATTCTCCGCAATTGTAAGTCCTTTACTCTTGAGTTCTGTAAGCTGCTGTTCGTATTTTTCTTTCGTGTCCTTAATCCAGTCCTGCCAAAGATCGGTGAAGGATCTTTGGAAAACTTCATTGGCGTTTTTATTATTTTGATATGGAACTATGTTATTGGCGTTAACATATTGAATTTGAGTAAATGTTCCTTCACCATAATTCATATCCAGATACTCAATAAAGAAAGCCCCATATAAATATGCTGTCCGGTTGTATGGCCAATCTCTAAAATTGTTTGACGCATTCATTATTGACTTTTCATTGCCTGATAAAAAATCAACTCTAAGGATCATTTCCGAATAATTATTGTTTAAACGACCGCCGCCGGTCATTCGCGATTCATTATATACTGGGTAACCCTCGACAATCCATAGGGGTTGAAGGGCGTTGGGAAAATATATTCTTGTGAAAATTTTAATTAAATATGGTATTTCTGAAACCTTATCGAAATTCAAAATATGAGTATATTCGTGAATAAAAAGAATTTTCAACCAATCATCATAACTGCTCAGATAAGAGTCCTGTTCCGGTCTTGTTAGATACAATAGAATACCGTTTTCTGGAAATGGGGTAGCCTGACCATTCGCGTTATCTGTAACATCAATTAGAATGATTTCTGTTTTTTTTGTTAGTTTAAGCATTTCTGGTATTATTGAATCTGGAATAATACTGTCAGGATTAATATTTTCATACTCTGATAACACAAAATGAACTTCTTCTGATATTATAGAAAGTTTGTATCCATATTGTTTTAAACTTTCTGGAAAATGAATATTAAAATGGGCAGTATTGATAGTTTTATATTTTTCATTGGTTGGAAACTTTGTTGTCAGAAAAAGTTGAGCGTATAAAGCTGATGGGAAAAAAATCATCATCAGTAAAAGAATAGTCATTTTCATAATATGGAAATCCTTTACGATAATACTCTGTCAAATTCATCATATTCATCCATGTTGGCAAAAAGAGACCAGTATTCGTGAGCATAATTCAGATTATTGATAATATAAGCACTGTCATGAAGTGACCCAAGACCTTCACTGCAAGTATCCAATCCAGCCTTGGTATATGATAGACAATTTGTATAGTGCATTATATGGATACCGGCTCTCTCAGCTTCAATAAAACTATCTGTATTGAATTTATCATGAAAGTTTTTTTCAGCAATATCAAGTTTTTGCCATAACGACAGTTTATCATCAGCACTATATTTGTTATTAGTATCGCCGTATACGGCTTTTTTAAAAAGCTCTAATAAAAAAATACTGTCTTCTTTTTTGTAGGAATCTTTTATTCTGGAAATGGAAAGTTCAATTGTTTTGAATAAATGTTTGTACCCGGAATCCATTCTATTTCGTTCAATTGATGGAATTATTTTTTCATTAGGTATTTCAGCATAAAAATATGTCCCATCATTTAACGGGCATTCGTCCCACCATTTTTGATTTGCGGGAAGTTTTCCATTAGTACTGTATTCATCGTAAAAAAATGCCCAATTGATGTCTATTATTTCAATTTTAATGTTTCCTTTTCCATCGTGAATCCACAGGTAATAATCATCGGATTCTTCTTCGGTAGAAGTTTTTACGAGCAGGCTTTCTTCAATGTCGTCATCATCAATGAAATTTTCCGAAATCTTTACTGCTAGAATTGGTGATCCATATGCAGTGCCGGTCATGTCCTTTGCTGTTAGTAACGGAAAAGGAATTTCTCCTATAGGTTCAGGATTGGGTTCGTATAGAGCGGTTCCATGCAAAATATGTGGAAAAGGATGCATCCATGAATGTGTATCTTTTTTATGCTCTTTGATAATTTTGTAATTAAGCATGTGGGCACAACGCTCGGCAATAAATGAGACATTTCCCATTTTCATTTTTGTTATGGGTGAAATTAATACATGTAATTCCTTTTCTGGAACATTTTGCGGTACCACAAAAAATAGATCATGGTCTGCAATAAGAATATCTCCTCTCGCGGTAGTAATTTTTTCAATGGATATTATATCAACTAGAGTCTCAATATAATTACTGCCAAGTTCAGATTGCACAGATGGATTGTTAAAGAGTTCAGAAATCCCTTCATTTAATTGATTGATGATCTTTGATGTATCTCGGTTCCGTACTGACATAGCGGTTTTTATTATATGATTAAGGTTTTTTAGAAGCTCTGTTGTTTTAATTTTTCCGCTGGATTCTAATTCCGGAAATTTGTGAGCAAACTCTACCAATACAGTAACCGCATAATGATGACCATTGTGAATTAGTTGATCCCTTCTTTTTTTTGCTCTTTCCAGGTCATTGTATGCAGTATTTAGTTTTTCTTCTGTTCTACTAATAAGGTTTTTAACATCACTTTCTGTTAAAATGCTGAATTTGCTAGCCATATTTGTTAAGTCAGTATTTTCTTTTTTTTTCACAGATTCCAACAGAAGCAGTTCTCTTTCATTTTCAAGTTTTAGAAGTTTTATTTTGTCAGTAATTTTTGACAGCCCTGGGTCGGAAGGGATTGTTCCATTTCTATCGCTTTTATCTTTTGTTTCCATACCCTTAGGGAACACGCCTCTTCTCTCAATATGGTAGCTTCCTGATGAATCCTTGATTAGGCAAAAGAATCCGGTTTTTTTGAATTCCTCGCAATGTCTATTGACAGGTCTCAACGCGATAATCCCATCTATAGCAATAGCTGTTTCTTCATATGCCTGCTCCACAAACGGCAGAAATCCTAATCGGTCAACGATATCCGCTGTTGTTAGTATTTCATTCTGCATTATTGCCCCTTTTTGTAGCGATTTTTATTTGTGAAAATTAAAGCTCAACGGTCGGATCATTTTATTATCTGGAAAATAATCCATTCGTTGAACGTCGCATTTTTAATATCGAAACCAGCAGTTTACTTTCTTGGATAAGTCATTTTCTCTGTCGAAGTCATTTCGTCAGCAAAAGCCTTGTATCCATCCTTTTTAATTTTGTCAATTCCAGCTTTCCGATTTGAATTGAATATTAGTCCGAAAATATTACCAATTAAATTGTTGAATATTTTACAATCGTTCACTTCTTTATGTTTTTTGCAATCCGCACAGCTTTTAAATTTATTTTCCATGCAGCAGTTTCGAATTTTGCACCAAGTTGCTTTTACATTGTCTGCACATCCGGCACATTTTTTCTTTAGAAATCTTTTACAAGAACCGCAGTATAGTCCGCAATATGATATAGATTTTTCATCAGATACTGGTTTTTCCATAGTTGTTTATCTCCGTATAATTTATTTCAATAAATAACTTTATTGAATTACTCTTGTCAAGTATAAAATCAAGATCACTTTAATCAGATTGGGGGTGAGAATTATTTTTCGGGC
>CAYLTM010000067.1:1256-2496 GCA_964386495.1 uncultured Leptospirales bacterium | reverse complement strand
CTCCAATTTTTTTATCCCCTAAATCACACTACGATCTTTTAATCATATATTATATATATTAGATTAAATATAATAAATAATTTTCATTAAAGTCTAAAGTCTTCTTTGGGTTTTGTGGGCGTATTAGATATTAATTAATATTCTGTTTATTCAGCAGTTAAATCAAAAAATTTCTTGAATGTGAAATATCATTGAAGAATATGACATTATATGGAGAATACTATGACAATATGTAGAACAATTCCGGAAATGCGTAACTATGCGGCCCGGCAGAAATTGAATGGCAGGAAGATAGGTCTTGTGCCGACGATGGGAGCTCTGCATGCGGGGCACATCAGTCTTGTGGAAATAGCCATGAAGAAATCGGATGTGGTAGTCATGAGTATTTTTGTTAACAAGATACAATTTAATGATATATCCGATTTTACGAAATATCCCCGTACAGAGGATGATGATATCCGTGCGGCTGAGAATGCCGGAGTAGACGCTGTTTTTATACCTGATGATTCGCAGATGTATATTGATACGAAATCTTTTGTGGACATAGAATCTTTGACTGATACTTTGTGCGGGGCTTATCGACCCGGACATTTTAGAGGAGTTTTAACTGTAGTCGCCAAACTGTTTAATATTGTCGAACCGGATATTGCGGTTTTCGGACAGAAGGATATTCAGCAGGCTGTTGTAATAACGAAGATGGCTGCTGATTTGAATTTCAACATCGAAATTATTGTAGCTCCGATAATCCGTGAAATAGATGGTCTTGCAATGAGTTCGCGGAATGTTCACCTGTCGCCGGATGAAAGAAAACGTTCGCTATCGATTAATCATTCACTGAATACAGCTGAGCAGATGATTATGCAGGGAGAGACGGATGCCGCGCTGATAATCAGCGCAATGAAAAATATTATAGTTTCTGAAGGTCAGCCGGATAGCATTGATTACGTTAGTATTGTAGATTATGGAACTTTGCGTGAAAAAAAAATAGTTGAAGGAAGATGCATTATCGCGGCAGCTGTCTATTTTGGAAAGACAAGGCTGATTGACAATGTGATTATTGATGCGGGAGTAATGGATAAAACCCGTATATGAAACCAGCAGGGGTTACCTGTGATGATAAGCTGTAGAAGCGATGTAAAAAAGGAGATTGTTATGACGGATTTTGAAAATATTGTTGCGGGAGACAATGAATACCTTTTTCAGAATTATGGTAATCGATTGAACGCCGCGTTTGTCAGTG
>CAYLTM010000067.1:0-1246 GCA_964386495.1 uncultured Leptospirales bacterium | reverse complement strand
CGGGCAAAGCCCCATTACAATCAGAGCAATAACTCTGTATGATATTAATAATAAAGAATATATAGATTTTTTCTGCGGAATCGCCGTAACATCGTTCGGGCAGAACCACCCGAGGATTAATGACGCGCTGCATAAACAGATTGATTTGCTGCTTCACACATCAAATTGGTTTTTCAACACCAATCAGATAGACGCGGCAAAACTTTTATCGGAATTGTCCTACAAAGGTGTCACGCTATTTGTCAACAGCGGTACCGAAGCGACTGAAGCGGCGATTAAACTGGCACGAAAACACGGACTGTCTAAAAACGAAAAAAAATACAGCATCATATCCTTCGATATGTCATTTCACGGGAGAACCTTCGGCAGTATGTCGGCGACAGCACAGAAGAAAATTCACGGCGGGTTCGGACCCCTAGTGCCGGGTTTTATCTACAAGAATTTTAATGATTGTTCCTTTGCTGATGGCGTAAATCCTGATGAAGTATGCGCCGTAATTCTGGAACTTGTTCAAGGTGAAGGCGGCATTAAAGTGGCAGAGAAAAATTTTGTCGCTGCACTGTCGAAATTCTGTGCGGAAAATAACGTTCTACTAATCATTGATGAAGTGCAGACTGGTATCGGGCGGACAGGAAAACCTTTCGCGTATCAGCATTATGGAATAACACCTGATGTAATCACTCTGGCTAAAAGTCTTGGAAACGGTATTCCTGTAGGAGCGATACATTGCCGGAAATATCTTTGTGAATACCTTCCGGCGGGCACGCATGGAACAACGTTCGGCGGTAACCATCTGGCAGCCGCAGCAAGCTACGCGGTATTAAAGGAATTATCAAAACAAGAACTGTTTGACAGGTGTTCAGAAATTTCTAAAATAATTTTTGATAAACTCAATGAAATGAAAAGCAAATATCCGATTATCAGGGAAGTCAGGGGGCTTGGGCTTCACATCGGAATTGAACTTGACATCAATGGTATGGAAATTGTTAAAACGGCTCTCGATGAAGGGCTGATAATTAACTGCACTGCGGATAAAGTTATACGGATTATGCCGCCGTTTATTATTGGTAATGACGCTATTAATAAAGGTCTGGAAATTTTAGATAGGGTTTTCGCAAAGTTTTGCTGATCGAAATAGAAATTTATGAGGTATAGTATTGATGGAAGATTGTAAAAAGAATTTTATTGAAGACATTATTGATGAACACAACCGCACAAATAAATACAATTCGCAGGTGGTGACAAG
>CAYLTM010000066.1:11980-20369 GCA_964386495.1 uncultured Leptospirales bacterium | reverse complement strand
GAGATTTTTAATGTCGTGCACACCGGCAAGAACCACACTATGGAAAGTTGAGTCTTCTCCTTCCTCTCGCTTTAGATATTTTTCACGAAGCATTCCCAAAAATTTTGCAAACAGTTCATAATTTGTTGACTCATCTACCTCGTCGATAAACAGAACAATTTCTTTATCAGATTTATTAACAAGTTCGGTTATTAATTGACTTGTTTCCAAAAAACTGCTTGTTTCTCCATATTCAATTATTAGATCGTTTTGATTTATTTTTTTTAAATAAATATTTATACTTTCAAAAAACAGTTTAGTTAGTTTTTGTGCATTGCTGAAACTTTCCGAATCTTTTCCTTGGAAGCTCAATTTTATGACTAAATATTTGTCTTTCAAACGTTTTTCAAGTAAAGAAATCGTAGTCGTTTTACCATATTGTCTGGGACGATTAATTGTGAAATATTCGCCGTCTTCAATTAGTCTAGAAATCTCGTCTAACTTTTTACTTATATCTACCATGTAATGCTTTTCCGGTATACAAGTACCAGTGTAGTTAAATTTTTTCATTACACAAAAAACCTCTTTTTTGAGAACATAATACAACTGTTCAGCAATAATAAAACATTAAAAAGAATTGTTTGTCAAGCAGATTATGGAAAGTAGAAATGAAATCTTTTTTCGATCACAACCTTTATATTAGACATGAAATTCATAGCTATTTATAAAATCAGGCTATCGATTATTGATCGACACCCTAATCGGGTACAGGATGCCCCGTATTTTGCATGGTTTTCGATAGAAAATCTCGCAAAATGTGAGAAATTGCTAATTTATTTCGGAATTCCGATATGTCGATTTATACAGGATGTATAAATCGACATCCTGAATATTTAGAATACTCGCATAAATCCTAAAAAACTAAATAAATCTTATCAAATTCAAAAAATAATCATTTTTGGTTATAGACAATTTTTCGTTTCTTTTGTATTAATGATAACTCATAGGATATAATTCAAAAAGTAATTTCTTGTGATGCCATACTTTAAAAGGGGTTAAGTTTATGAACCGATTAATACTAATTATTTCTTCTATATTATTTTTGTTTACTGTAAATTGTGCTCAACAACACTACGAGGAAATGTCTGATGATCAAATACAAAAAATTTTATCAGATGTTGTAGCAAGTGATGATTTATTAAACAATGCAGTACAAAGATATTTCAGCGAGTTAACTTCTGAAAACAACAACATGATAAAACCGGATAAACTTCAGGAAAAATTACAGAATAATGAAGATATTTATATTCTTGATATTCGCCGTACTGAGGATTATAAAAACGGTCATATTCCGACTGCAAATAATATCTGGTGGTTTGATATTGGTAAAAATATTAATTCGCTGCCTAAAAATAAAAAGATAGTTCTTACCTGTTATTCCGGTCAAAGTGCTGCACAAGTTATTGGTGTTTTACGAGTTCTTGGATACGATGCCTACTCATTAGTTGGTGGAATGGATGGCGGTTGGCTTAAATCCGGATTCCCTACAGTAAAAGAATAATTTTATCATGATTAGGGTGCTTCAATATGAAAATTAAATATCAATTATCCTTAGTTTTTTCTTGTATGATTCTTCTAGTTATATTAATTGCTTTTGCGGGATTTTCCGCTATAAACAATGTCTCCAATGATCTTGTCGTCATAGATAATAAAAATAATGATTTGAAAAATACTCAGGAAATTCTGTCGCTTATTAATAATATTCAAACAAATCTGCAAAATTCAATCGAAAATAGAAATCAAAGTGCTTTAAATTATTTCGTTACTCTTGAAAGCAGTTTCACGCAATTCCAAAATACTAAACGAAAAAATAAATCAAAAGTAGAACAAGTTCTGATGTACTTGATCATAATTGATATACAAGAATACATTAATACTTTTCGTAATGATTTTCTTCCAGTTCTTGAAAAACTTAATCATATACAAAGTCAGAATGTTTCTAATATCCTTGGCAGTACGGCTAATTCGGTAATCCAGGATAATACGAATATCTCTAATTATAAAACTACACTAATATATCAGCAAAGAAGATTACTAGAAATTCAAAATAAGTTTAATTTATCCGGCAAAAAGTATATAGAAGTTGTATCAGCAGATATTCAGCGCATATCTGAACTATCCAGAATTAATTCCATAAGTAATAAAAGAATCTTGCTGTTTTCTTCATTCGTAGCTATTGTTATTGGTATTATTGTTATGATTGCATTTATCTATAAAATTACGACTATTATTAAACAAATTTTAATAACAGTAAAATATCTTTCTGAAGGAAATTTAACAAAAAAAATTGATATTAAAACTAAGGATGAATTTGGTTTTCTGGGAAAGAATATTAATATATCAATAACTAATCTACACTCTCTTATTAAAGATATCAAAAGCATTTCTGTATTGATAGAAAATTCTATGAAAGAACAAACAGCAGCTACAATATTGTTGTCAGAAAATTCACAAAAACAGGCTATCAATGAAGAGAACGCTGCACTGTTGGCAAATAACAATAAAAAGAACATCGTTAACATTGAAACCGATATAGATGTTTTTAATAATACTGTTGCCACACTATTTTCAAGGTTAAAGGCTATGTCGGAAGTGATGACTAAAGTATCAGATATTTCCAGACTGTCTTATGAACAAAATAAAATGATCAAGTCCAATATAATTGAAAGTCAAAACTCGCTGGCTGTTGCTCAAGAAAATATGCTGAAAATAACTGACAGCTCCAAACAAATAACCGGCGTTATGGGAATTATTGAGGATGTCTCTGAACAAATAAATCTTTTATCTTTGAACGCTTCTATAGAATCTGCACGAGCAGGGGAGTACGGCAGAGGATTTGCCGTAGTCGCTGAAGAAATCTCGAAGCTGGCGGATGAAACCGGAAGAAGCATAAGCAATATATCTTTGCTTGTTACCAACAATAATAAATTTGTTAAACAGGGCTTAGAGAGTATAGAAAAAGCTGTATCATATATGACTTATGTTGTAGAAAATATTCAAAATGTGAACAAAACTACTGAAGAAATGTTTGAGAATATTCAGCTGCAGGTTGTTTATAATGAAGACATCAACAAAGAAATGGCAAGTGTTAATACTTTAAATGAAGATATTTTTCAGTCTATTAATAATCTTACTAATGGAGGGGATAGCATACTAAAATCAATTTCTGAGATTGGTGAATTAAGTCAGCTCAATGCCGCCTCTGCTGAAGAGTTATCAGCAAATTCTGAAGAAATTTATGGTGTTTCAGATACTCTAAAAACTATTACAGAAAAATTTACGATATAATTATTGGTGATTATTTTTATAATCAGGCTATCAATTTATCTATGACAGCCTGATTATAACTCTTATTTACCGCTTTTAGTAATCTTCTTTAATACAGTTTCCTTGTCAATTTTTTTCGTACAGAAGAACCAATCATAGCACTTGATGTCTTCTTTGCCTTCCATTCTGTCTTTCGCGACTCCGCAAGATCCCGCAGGCGGTACGATTACATCATCACCAGGGCGCCAATCAGCAGGAGTTGCGACCTGAAACGCATCGGCAGTCTGTAAAGCCGCGACCACTCTGAGAAGCTCGTCAAAATTTCTTCCAAGGCTAAGCGGATAATAAATTATTGTCCGTATAATTCCTTTAGGGTCAATAACAAATACCGCTCTAACAGCCTTTGTGTTGCTTTCCCCTGGCTGGATCATTCCGTACATTTTCGCAACTTCCATAGTAATATCTTCTATCAATGGAAATTTGACTTCAACATTTTTCATGCCTTTGTATTCAATTTTTTCTTTGATAGTCCTAAGCCACGCGATATGACTATAGAGTCCGTCAACAGAAAGTCCCACAAGTTTACAGTTAAGATTTTCGAAATCCTTTTCCAGAGAAGCAAATGTCATAAACTCAGATGTGCAGACTGGCGTGAAATCCGCCGGATGACTAAAAAGAATTACCCAACTGCCTTCATACTGTTTTGGGAAATTAATTTCCCCCTGTGTAGTGACAGCTTTAAATTCCGGAGCTTTATCTCCAATTCTCGGCATTTTGATTACCTGTTCTTCCATTATGATCCTCCATAAAATTAAAATTTTAATACCATTTAAATTAAAAAAATTATACTACTTTATAAAATTTGTCTTTCGGCACATTGCATATTGAACATTTATCTGGAGCGTCGCCGATAACAGTGTTTCCGCAAACTGTACAGACATAGATATCCGAGTTATTCATGTCTTTGCCGCTCTCAAGAATCTTCAGCGCTTCCGAGTAAAGATCATAATGAATTTTTTCAACAGCCATGGCGTTTTTAAAAGATACTTCCGCCCGCTTGTTGTTTTCCGATACAGCGGTTTCGACAAATCCCGGATACATACTATTAAACTCGTGTCCTTCACCAGCTATGGCTTCCTTCAAATTTTCCTCTGTAGATTTCACGCCGTCAAGAGCATTGAGATGCGCGTGCGCGTGAATAGTTTCCGCCTCAGCCGCGCTTCTGAAAAGTTTCGCGATTTGCGGGAATCCATCCTTATCAGCCTTTTTCGCGAAAGCGAGATATTTTCGATTAGCCTGACTTTCTCCGGCAAACGCTTCCATTAGATTTTCTTTTGTTCCCATTTTTATTCTCCTTTTATTTTATATAATATTCAATGTTTTCCACATATGTGGATTTTTTGAAATTTCCTGTTTTTTAACTGACATTATTACCATTTTTGCAATCCTCGCAAATACCGGTAAACTGTATCGTATGATCATTGATATGATGGCGTGAATGTTTTTGTGCTTGTTCTACCAGCCCATCTATTACATCAAGATTAATATCCTTCACACAGCCGCACTTGTCGCATATGAAATGATAATGTGTATCAATCGACGCATCATAGTGGTCGATACCATCATCGAATTTTCTGCATTTTATGCGGCCTTCCTCAAGCAGAATCTTCAGATTCCTATACAGATTTCCCATGCTAAGGGTCGGCATCTCCTTTCGCAGCTCATCATAAAGCCTTTGTGCTGTCGGGTGCAAAACCGTCGCTTTGATAGTTCTGTATATTATCTCCCTCTGTTTACTGTTTCTTCTTTCCATATTAGTAATCATTCTTATTATTAAGTATTTTGTCAACAAAAATTCTTGCAAATGTGAAATTAATGGTGCCAGAGACGTAATTTTTGATTTCTCAGAGACTACAGTAACCCTTCCAAAGGAGAAAAGCAATTCTCACAAATTGACATTCATTTTTTAATAAAAATTGTTGACTTTTTGTTGAAACATTACTAGATTATTCACTAAACATTGTGAATAGCTCTTTTAATAACTAATAGGGAACTACTTTAGGGTAGTATATTTGTCATTTCGTTTGCAATTAGAGTAGTAATTATTCGTTTAAGATCTAATTAGTTCCCGCTAAATCGTTGCATTTTTTTGGAAAGAGCAATAATGCATGATATCTAGTACCGACGCAGTTTGGTACTGTATCCTTTAACTTCTATGTTTTTTTTAGAAAAATCAATGAATCACAAAAAATCTTATTATTGTTATTGAAAAGTTTGTTCAAATGTAAATCTGTATTTTTGGAGGTTTCTCATGCACAGTTTTATCAAAATTCTTGCGACTAATTGTATTTTCTTGTTTGTAGTTATTTCTGTATTTTCAGTTAAGGCATGCAGCAATGATGGGAATGATGGAAATGATGGGACTGACGGGACTAAATACAAAGTAAGTCTTGCAAAATCTGCACATCAGAGCTCACCGCAAATAAAAAAGGCTACAGTGAAGGCAAATGCTTATACTTTTGAAGAAACAGATCCTATTCAAAAAGAAATAAAAAGTGTTTTTGAATATGTTTTTAGGTATGCCTGCCATGGTTTTGGCTCTGATAGTTTTTGTGCTGAGCCCGAAACTCCTGAAAATGAATGGTCGGCTGGCGAATTTATTGGAGCTATAGCACATGCACAGGCAAAAATTACAGATTATTATAACCCGGCTATTTCTGACGAAGATGTTTGCGATATGAAAGATAATTGTAAAAAACTTACAGGTTCAGAAAAAATATATTTTAAGATTAATGGTGCTGATACTGAAACTTGGAATTTTGATATCCCTATGCCGGGATTTTTCCGAGGTTACATGGCTTCAACTTATGAAAGCGGTGATAAAGATTATACATTATTTAATCCTCATAAAAACAACGCTTTTGGAGTTACTAATTTCCGTTATAAACATAACATGGGAAACGCATTATCTTCTGATATTTATGCAGGATATGTCAGAGTTTCAGCAGAGGATAAGTCTTCCGCAGTTATTCTAGCATACAACAATGCCTCGTACAACACACTGTCTCAAAGATATGTTTTGATTTCGAATGTAACTAATGGTCGCTTTGTATTGAAATTTGGAACAAGAAATATTACATCCGGAAATTCAACTAAACTTGTTGTTATGGGAACAGGCGGTTTCAATTTAACAACTAAGCAGTATAATCTGGGATACTATATGGTTAAAGGTTTTTCGACTGTAAATTCTGTTTCAGGCGGAAATCAATACTGTGTTAAAAATGGTGATAAGTTTGAGTTAGCAAACAGGGCTTCTTGTCTTGCAGAAAACGCCACAATGGTTAATTACATAGAATCAGAAACAACTGATTTCTGGACTGATGGAAAAATTGCTGAATTTCTTGGTCTATCTGAAGATGATAAAACCAACCTAGCAAAATATGGCGAAGTTCTTAAAAACTCCGCACAACTACCAGAAAATTATTTACCAACCTCACATGACGAATTTGCAACTGAAGTTAGTATAAAATAGTTCAACGTTGTTGTCGTTACTGCATAATGCAGTAACGACATTACAAAAATTATTCGAACTGCCTATAATATTCTGTTTCATATTGCCGACGCAGGCGTTTCATTTCACCGTTTGCAGTCAGCTCCTTAATAACACTATCAAATTTCGGAACAACATCTTTATGTTTTTCATGAAAGTACATATACAGAGGCAATGAGTTAATAACTTTCAGAACAACTATTTCATCGCTTTTGCGCATTTTTTTTATTGCTGAAATTCCACCGATATCACTTGTTATAGCAATATCCGCCACTTCAAGAACCAGCATTCTCATCAATTCATCAACAGAACCAGCATCCATAACATCCGAGTAATCAGCAGTTAAATCGATAGTTGTTTGGACTCCGCGAAGTCGGGCAATTTTATACTTTTGCAGATCTTCTTTAGTATTTATTATAATATTTCGTTTTTTTAGTCCGAAAGCTGTTGTCTCCACCGATGAATAATCGGTCGGAACTCTTATTAGCGAAGGATTATTTTCACCGAAACTGTAAATTCGTAAAATCTCGCCGTCATTTATACCTGATGTGGAGTTTCTTTTTGCTCGTAACCCAGGTAGGAATTCAACCTCTACATTATATCCAGCTTTCTGAAAAATCGGTACAATCATTTTTGCGGCAATTTCTTGTTCTGGTAGATTTTCTATACCTACAAAATAAAAAGTATTTGCAGAGTTAGTGGATTTAGTCTGATTTTTCGTAATACTTTGCGAGACTTCGTCTGATTCAATTTTGTTTTCCGAGCATTCGGTTGTAAACAGAAGAAACATAATCAATATAGCCTTTATCTTCATAATTAGTCCTCCATTACTCGTAGAATACGATTCTACAGTTTTCGAAAATTTCACTTAATCAGATTTTCCTCGAAAAATCAAACTATTAAGCAATTTAGTAAAATATTTAATTGTCGTCAAGTGTTATTAAATATTCTAAACAAATATAATCTTTCTATTAATCATATTTGTATTTCACTTTATAGTTTGCAAAGCATGGCATTTTCATTTCGCGTTTGTCATGCTAAACAAAATCGGTTCTCGATTATTTTCAGAAATAGAATAATGCAATGCTGATTAAATGGTGAAGAAGATATGGTTTTCCTTCAAACAAATGGAATAGCATTGATATGTTTATCAGAATGGACCAAATCCGAAACCTATTGATATAATTATACCGCCCGGAGAGAACGACTCAATATCACTTTTCCCTTCTGAAGTAATTTTATAATTAGTTATTTGTTTATAATCTTTTTTTGAACCAACTCTAACTGCATAACCACCTTCAAAGTAAAAAAGAATATTTTGTGTTAACTGAGTACTGTAATGAATATTAATATTAATCATTTCTGTGGGATATAATTTTAAATTTAGATCTTTATATCCACTTGTTGTTTTTGCGGCTTCCTCTTCATATTGTTTCATTCCAGAATCATGGACATACCCGGTGCAAAGAGCTAGTCCGTAAGGAAAAGTGTCTATATAGTAAAATAGACTACCGGAGGTTCTAAACCCCCATA
>CAYLTM010000066.1:10392-11970 GCA_964386495.1 uncultured Leptospirales bacterium | reverse complement strand
CCATAGCGAGCCGCCGAATCCGCCATTAATGGCAAAAGGGCCTAAAAGATGAAAGTTTAATCTTGGACCTAATCCGCCAGTATAACCATTCCATCCACTTTCAATTTGTATAACTGTGCGACCAGGATTTTCTTTAGTTTGTGCTAGTATCTGTATAGGTAAAATTGTCAAAATCAATAAAACCAAAAATATCTTCTTATTAATAATAGTTATAAGCATATATATTGCCTCAAATAAAGTGTTAAAGTATTTAAATTTCTTTATGGTTTTCAAAAACAATAGTTAATTGTCAACAAAATTTTTATTAATCAAATGTGAAGCAATCCTGCTATTTCTTTCACCCCTCCAGCCCTCTTTTCACATTTTTCACAATTCATCATTGACAGAAAATTTATGGTCAATCCAGTTGTTAAAAGTCATAAAAAATCATGAGCGATGCCGCAATGGAGAACCATTAATGTCGTTATTCAATATCCCTGTAGAAGAGCTGTCGCAGCACCTTATCAACGGGCTCACACTCGGCGCGATATATTCCCTCATAGCTCTCGGCTATACAATGGTTTACGGCATTTTAAAATTCATCAACTTTGCACATGGCGAAATTCTTATGGTCGGCACGTATATTGGACTTTTCACATATAACTTCCTGAATAGCTTTTCGTTGTTTCAAACAAACGCAATATTGTCATTTACTATATCGATTATCGCGGCAGTGCTTTTCAGTGCGCTTTTAGGCGTGGTGATTGAGCGTCTGGCATATAAGCCGCTCCGCAAGGCTCCGCGTCTCGCGCCGCTATTGAGCGCGATAGGAATATCCATAATTCTGATGAATTCGGCGGCGCTGTTTTTCGGAACTAAGTCCCGTAAATACGAATATCCTTTTCAAAACGACGCGATATCCGTCAGCGGTATAGTAATCACCCCGAGTCAGATCCTTATGCTGTCCGTCAGCCTAACGCTGATGATAATTCTGAAAATATTTGTAGATAAAACCCGCATGGGCAAAGCGATGCGCGCGGCGAGTGAAAATCAGGCTGTTGCGTCAATAATGGGCATCAACGTTAACGCGGTCATCTCGCTGACCTTCGCTATCGGTTCGGCGCTCGCGGCTGTTGCCGGAATTTTAATTTCGCTCGAATACAAAGTTTATCCGACAATCGGCACAATGGCGGGGCTCAAGGCGTTTATCGCGGCGGTGCTCGGCGGTATCGGAAACATCACGGGCGCGATGATAGGGGGGATTATACTCGGCATCCTTGAAACTTTCGGCGTCGTTATCCTCGGCATCCCGCAGGGACTAAAGGACACCATATCCTTCACAGTACTGATAATCATACTGCTTGTTAAACCCGCCGGGATAATGGGCAAAAATGTAAGAGAGAAAGTATAATGACAAATTTTATTCTATTACTTGTAATATATGTCGGCGTATATTCAATTTTGTCGCTTGGGCTGAACCTGATAGTCGGGTACACGGGATTACTGTCGCTCTGTCAGGCGGCGTTTTTCGCGATCGGCGCGTACACAACCGCTATACTTATGACAAAGTTCGCGCTGCCTTTCTGGCCGGTCTTTTTA
>CAYLTM010000066.1:7483-10382 GCA_964386495.1 uncultured Leptospirales bacterium | reverse complement strand
TTTAATTTCAGGGGTGATTACTTCGCTGTTCGGCATCCTCATCGGTATTCCAACTCTCAGGCTAAAGGGTGATTACCTCGCCATCGCGACGCTGGGTTTCGGCGAGATCGTCAAAAACATTATCCTTAACTGGGACTCGGTTACGCGCGGTCCAATGGGAATCAACTCTATTCCGTCGCCGGTAATTTTCGGTTATACATTTTCACCGTTCAACAAAATTGATTACATCATACTGATATGGATTATCGTTGTTATTATTTACTTTTTTCTAAAACGCATCGTCCGGTCGCGTTTCGGCCGCGCGCTGGAAGCCATCCGCGAAGATGAAATTGCCGCGTCATCAATGGGAATCAACGTTACTAAATATAAAATTTTCGCTTTTTTAATCGGCGCGTTTTTCGCCGGTATCGCGGGCTCTATCTGGGCGGCATATAACGGCTCGGTCGCAATTCAGTCGTTTGACTTCATGCTGTCGATTATGATACTCTGCATGATAGTGCTCGGCGGTCTTGGTAATAATTTCGCCGCGATTATCGGCGCTGTAATAATCGTCATCGCCTCCGAACTGCCGCGTCTGCTCGGCGTGTCGCACATATTTCCGCCGCAGTTAAACCAGATACTTTTCGGACTCATACTAATACTAATGATGATCTACCGGCCGCAGGGAATTATCGGCAGGAAAAAAGTTGACTTCGCGGCTATCATTAGAAAAAGAATCCGTTCAAAAAAATTCAGCAGGGTTAATCAATAATGGAATCGCCTTTGCTATACACTAAATGTTTACGAAAGGAATTCGGCGGGGTGATTGCTGTCGCGGATGTGGATTTTTCCGCTGAAAAAGGCAACATCACAGGGCTCATTGGTCCGAACGGCGCGGGCAAAACAACGCTGTTTAATAATATCACTGGTCTTGATACTCCTACAGAGGGCTTTGTCTTTTTCAAGGGAGAAGACATCACCCCTTTGCCCGCTTATAAAATTACCAGAAAGGGCATCGCACGGACTTTTCAGAACATTAGACTTTTCAAAGAAATGACCGTTCTGGAAAACATCATGATCGGCAGGCACTTTAAGGGTTGTCAGAAAAATTTCTGTTCCAACAGTTATTTCAACGCTCTGCTGGATATCGTAAAAATCAGCAAAGAAGAAAAAGATATTTACAAAAACTCTGTCAAATGGCTGAATTTTTTTCAGCTTGAAAAATATCAGGATGAGCTCGCGAGGAATCTTCCTTATGGGAAGCAGCGGGAACTCGAAATTGCGCGCGCTCTCGCAACTGAACCGGATTTGTTGTTTCTCGATGAACCGGCAGCCGGTATGAATCCGCAGGAAACCGCCGATCTAATGAAAACTATTGCGAAGATCCGCGGTATGGGTGTCACGATAATTCTTATAGAACACGACATGAAACTTGTAATGAATGTCTGCGACAGAATAACCGTATTAAACTACGGCAGGAAAATCGCGGAAGGCACTCCTCACGAAATTCAGAACAACAAAGACGTTATAACAGCATACTTAGGAACATCCTGATGAATAATATTATTGAAATTAAAAATATCGAAGTCAAATACGGCAGCATCACCGCGCTGAAGGATGTCTCCCTGTCGGTAACCTCCGGCGAGATTGTATGCCTTATCGGAGCGAATGGTTCCGGAAAGTCCACATTGCTGAAAGCCATCGTCGGGCTGGAACCTCTAAGTAGCGGGCAGATAATTCTCAATGGTGAAACTATCAGTTCCACTGTGAACGGTTCAAAAGTTTCTATACCGACTCATAAAATTGTATCACGCGGGATATCAATGGCTCCTGAAGGTCGTGGGATATTTTTTGACATGACTGTTCTTGAAAACCTTGAAATGGGAGCGTACCTTGTTAAAAGCAAAAAAATCATAACTGAAAAAATAAACCAGATGTACGATATGTTTCCTATACTGCGCGACCGGCGTAAACAAAAAGCTGGATCGCTATCGGGCGGCGAGCAGCAGATGTTGTCGATTTCGCGCGCTCTAATGAGCTCTCCAAAACTTTTGCTGCTCGACGAACCCGCGCTTGGTCTAGCGCCGATAATTATCCAGAATATTTTCGAGTCCATCGTGAGAATCAACAAGGACGACGGCGTTACGATATTTCTTGTTGAGCAGAACGCGAAGATGGCTCTTTCAATATCTACAACAGGGTATGTCCTGGAGACCGGGCGCATCATTATCCAGGATAAGAGCTCGTCGCTGCTGGAAGACCCGAGAGTTAAGTCCGCTTACCTGGGCGAGATCGGTTAAAAAGAGGTGTATCATGCCATATATAAAAATTCAGACAAATAAATCAGTTAATAATCAACAAGAGATTTTAAAAAGATTATCCGCATTATCCGCGGAACTTCTTAATAAACCGGAGCAGTACATTATGACCGCTTTCGAAAACTCTGAAATGACATTTGCCGGAACTTCCGAACCGGCGATGTTTGTTGAAGTTAAAAGTATCGGACTCGACAGCAGCAAAACCGACGATATTACAAAATCCTTATGCGAATTTTTCGAAAATGAGGTTGGTGTGTGCAAAGATAGAATCAATATCGAATTTTCAAATGCGGTCGGCAGCATGTGGGGATGGAATTCTAAAACCTTCAGGTAGCTTCGCTGTGATAAAATCTGTAAGTATCGATACTGGTGTAGTTAATATTCTTCTCGAATGGGAAGAATATGTTTCTGCTGATCGCCAATCTGCAAACCTTTCAAAGAATATTATTGTTAAAAATTCACACGAAGAAGAATCCTCGATACTCCTGAAAAGTTTAACATTTCACAAGCAGCCTGTAAGTTGTAAAACAGAAATAATCCCAAATGAAATCGCGCAGGAAATCTCTAACATTTTGAAATATTTTAATGGAATTAACGTAGTT
>CAYLTM010000066.1:0-7473 GCA_964386495.1 uncultured Leptospirales bacterium | reverse complement strand
TTTTTAATAATAATCTAATTCCATGGAAAACATTTTCCAGCTTTCAGTCGAAGGTATATTCTGAACTTTTACGGCTGGATTACGGTTCTACAATTTCTTATAAAACCCTCGCTGAAAAATGCGGTTTCCCGAATGCTTTCCGTGCCGTTGGTTCCGCGATGGCGAAAAATCCTTTACCTCTGATTATTCCATGTCATCGGGTCATAAAATCCAACGGAGATTACGGTAATTATTCCCCTTCCGCTGAAATTAAAAGATTTTTGATAGATTTTGAGCGTGGTTCTACAGTTTTCTAGTTTACTCCAGTAATATCTCTTTTAAAAGATGATAATTTTTTGAAATTATAAAAAGATTATAATGAAAATTATCTAGATTTTCCAACATATGTGAGATATCCCAAAAAGCTTGAACATTTTTAGATTTCAGATTTTTCTTTCTTTCAGCATTAAGCATTTGAAAATGTTCAATAGTGGCATCCAGAGAACCTAACTTATTGTAAACCAGAAAAAATATAGAAATACAGGTTCTGACGGACTGTGCCATGGAATAAACATTCATCATGTCATGAAACTGTTTAATCCTTCTATAATTAATGATACTAATATCCGCCCAAATTTCTTCGGCAGCATCAATAAGTAAATATTTGCTGTCATGTTCAAAATGTTTCTGAAAACTGTCTAGGAGAACAGAACTCGTAAGCGACAATATTAAATCAATGATTTTGGAAAATGATAGCTTATGTTTCTTTTTTAAAATAGTTATCGAATTATACATAGCGTAATTTACAACAAAGTGATAACAATGATAATTATTCATATATTTTACCCTCTATTATATATACGATTAATTTTTCAAAGTTAAAAAATTTTTTGCTGTAATCCGGCAAAAATGTTAAATATTTTCAAATATTGTTAAAAAAATAGTTGCTATTTATTAATGATAACGGCAAATGAGCGAGTCTTTAACAGCTTTATTAAAATTTATATAAAGTTGTATAAATTAAAAGCTTTAATTTTAGGAGCAAAAAAATGAGTGCTGGCGTGTTATCAAGCCATTCAGAAGCTATTGATGCTGTTACGGAGTATCAGTACGGTGAAAATTCTACTGACGAACCTCCATCCGCGGGGAGTACCGAAGCCTTTGTTGTTTCGGAAAAACCCCAGTTCCTCTTTCAAAATAACTTAAAGCAGACAAGGCTTTACAGTTTACAAAAACAATTCCCGATCAGCGAGAAAACGATGATTTTCAAGGAAAAACATTTTCCTGATGTTTCCTTAATGGATTGGCAGAATTGGCGTTGGCAGATAAAGAACAGCATCACAACCCTTGACAAACTAAAAAATATTATTCAGCTTAGTGATGATGAATCGGCTATCCTTGAAAATAATTCCGGTTCCCTTCCACTGCGAATAACCCCATACTACGCGTCCTTGATCGATAGTACCAATAGTAATGACCCTATTAGACGAACAGTAGTACCCGTAATTAATGAATTGCATGTGGATAAATATGAAGAAGACGATCCATTATCGGAAGACGAGCAAAGTCCGGTTTCAGGATTAATTCATAGATATCCGGACAGGGTTTTATTTTTAACAACAGGTTTCTGCTCAACATACTGCAGATACTGCACCAGATCACGAGCCGTGGGTTGTCATAATGAAAACAAGCTCAATGTTAAAAAATGGAATGACGCTTTTAACTATATCGCGTCGAACAACAAAATCCGCGATGTAATAATTTCCGGCGGCGATCCATTAACTCTTCCTGACGGACAGATCAAATATCTGTTAACAGAATTGCGTAAAATTAAACATGTTGAGATCATTAGAATCGGTACAAAAGTTCCGGTTGTTCTGCCTCACAGAATTACGAATGAGCTGATTTCTATTATAAAGAAGAATAAACCCGTATGGATGAATATTCATATGACGCATGCTGATGAAATCACCGACGAATCTAAAGAAGCTCTTAACAGGCTTGCTGATGCGGGTGTTCCTCTCGGCAGCCAGACAGTTCTTCTCAAAGGCATTAATGATAATGTCGAATCCCTGACATCCCTTTATCACGAACTTGTTAAAGCCAGAGTTCGGCCGTATTATCTTTACCAGTGTGACAGAATCAGCGGGTCTTCCCATTTCCGAACACCGGTTGAAAAGGGCGTGGAAATGATCAAGGGTCTTCGTGGTCATACATCCGGACTATGTATTCCGCAATTTGTTATCGACGCACCGGAAGGCGGCGGGAAAGTTCCTTTACTTCCTGATTATTATCAGGGGCAGGTTGACGGCTACGCGGTACTAAAGAACTATCGTGATAAGATTTACAGATACCGTAATGAGCAGGATACATGCGTATAGGGATTACTTACGATCTGAAGGATGATTACCTTAAAGACGGGTTTTCTGAGGAAGAAGCCGCTGAGTTTGATAAACTCGAAACTATCGATGCTATTGATGACGCTATTAAAGCTATGGGTCATAGCACCGATAGAATCGGCAATATAAAACATCTGATGACGCGGCTTCTTAATGGCGACCGATGGGGTATTGTCTTCAATATCGCAGAGGGCACTTATGGAGTTGGTAGAGAATCCGCTATACCATGTCTGCTTGACGCGTATAAAATCCCATATGTGTTTTCCGATCCGGCTGTATTAGCCGTCACACTTCACAAGGCTATGACAAAACATATTGTGCGTGATTTAAAAATTCCTACAGCGGATTTTTTTGTTGCGGAATTTATCGACAATTTAAACCATTGTAAACTGAAGTATCCTCTCTTTGCAAAGCCTGTCGCGGAAGGTACAGGTAAGGGGATTACAGCTTTGTCGAAAATTAATGACTCTGATGAATTGCAAAGTACAGTAAACTATATTATAAAAGAATTTAATCAGCCGGCTTTGGTTGAAGAATATTTACCTGGAAGAGAATTTACCATAGCTGTTGTCGGTACAGGTGATGACGCTTATGTTCTCGGGTCTATGGAAGTTGTTTTTAAAAACAACGCCGAGTCGGATATTTATTCATTTAATAACAAAGCTAATTATAAAAAAGTTATAGAGTATAAAAAAGTCGGTGACAACGAAGCGAAATGCTGTGCTGATCTCGCGTTGTCTGTTTGGAAGGGGCTTGGCTGCCGGGATGGCGGCAGAGTAGACATCCGCATGGATTCTACAGGAGTATATAATTTAATTGAGGTTAATCCGCTTGCCGGTTTGAACCCGATTGATTCAGATATGCCGATTATTTGCAATATGTATAATATTAAATATAATGATTTAATAGCAATGATTATGAAATCCGCTCTAAAAAGAATTTTAAAATTATGATTTGAGGTAATAGTGAAAAAAGCGGTAATAATGCACAATGAGATTTCCCTTAACCCGGGAATAGACGACGTTGACACTATTAACCAGGTTGAAGCCGTTAAGAAGGCAATGAACGATTTAGGTTATGAGCCGCACACTGTTATATTAACTGATAATTTTGGTAAAGCGCTGACTGAACTTTCTGAAATCAATCCTCTTTTTGTGTTTAACCTCGTTGAGGGGATTAATTCCAATAATTCCTTTTCGTATCTTGGAGCATCAGTGCTTGAAATGTCCGGTATACCATTTACAGGAAACGCATCATTGCCAATCGCGTTAACAACCGACAAGATATTTTCAAAAGAACTTTTAATAAAAAATAATTTACCAACACCTGAATATTTTTCTAAAGAAAAAGTCTGCGGAAACTTTATCGCTGCTAAAGAATACATTCTAAAAATAACTAATGAGGACGCGTCAATCGGACTGGATGAAAACTCCATTAAAAAGTTTGAGACTCTTGAAAAACTTAGAATCGCAATTGATGAAAAACAATTAGCCGATAATAAACAATATTTTGCTGAAACATTTATCGACGGCAGGGAAATTAATGTAGGAATCATATCGTATGGAAATGGTGTGAAGACCCTTCCTGTTGCAGAAATAAAATTTAATTATCCCGATGAAAAATATAAAATTGTCGATTATAAAGCCAAGTGGATAGAAGATTCTTTTGAATATTCGAACACATCAAGATCATTTGACTTTTCTGATGACGATAAAGATCTTATCAACAAACTTAAGGATTTGACCATTCGCTGTTGGGACGTTTTTAATCTTTATGGATATGCCCGTGTGGATTTTCGTATTGATAAAAATAACAACCCTTATATAATAGAAATCAACGCTAATCCATGCATCGCGCCGGATGGCGGTTTTGAGGCTGCTATGGAAAAAATGGGTTACACATATACAGAGTCTATTGAAAAAATTATTAATTCATGTCTAATTAAATTTGGTGTAAAATGATAAACATTCGAAATAATCCAAAACAATCCGATCTGTCAGCCGTTAGAAATATTCTGGAATCCAGCGGATATTTTTACGACCACGAAATTACTGTCGCACTCGAACTTGTTCAGGAAACTCTGGACGACAAAGAAAATTCCACCTACCGGTTTATTTTTGCTGATGATGACGATCGCACTATAGGATTCACCTGCTATGGGCTGATCCCATGCACTGTCGCAAGTTACGATCTTTACTGGATAGCGGTTCATGAAGACTATCGCGGAAAGGGGATCGGCAGAATCATTCTTGATGAAACAGAAAGTATTATTTCAGGAGAAAACGGTCATCAATTGTTTATTGAGACTTCCAATAGACCGTTATATCACTCCACACGCAGTTTTTATCTAAAAGCAGGTTTTACGGAAACTGTTGTTATAAAAGATTTTTATGACATGAATGACGATAAGGTTATCTACTCAAAAATTATTAGAGTAACTGTAGCGTAAAGATATTTCCGCAAATAATTATGCCTGAAAGGTTCAGCATCAGCAATATTTCAAGAAAGCTTTAGTATCCGATATGCCCCTCGGCAAACGATCAAAAATACTATAGAACCAATAATCAAATCCGGATACATAGACTTTGTTAGATAGACTAATATTCCTGCCGCGATAACCGCAATATTCACGATAACATCATTAGAAGTAAATATCACGCTAGCACGCATATGAGATTCGGTGCTGTTATTGTTTCGAAGAATATACAAACATGCAGCGTTTCCGATTAAAGCCAGCATCGAAATAATAATCATAGTCTGGAATGACGGAAAAGTTTCATGTCCGGTGAACCGTCTGATAACTTCTATAAAACCTGCGGCAGCAAGAATCATCTGGAAAATTCCAGCAGCCTTTGATATAAATTTTTTTCGTAGGATAGATCCGCCGACCGCGTACAACGCGAGTCCATAAACAATGCTGTCCGCGAGCATATCGAGACTGTCGGCGACAAGGCCCAGAGAGTTCGCGGCTAAACCGGTAAGGATCTCCAATATAAAAAAGAATAGATTGATGAACAACACTGCCTGAAGAGCACTTTTTTCTTTTTTATTATTTGTTTCCTTATAAGAAATATCCGCGGAAACGGTTTCGATTATGGATGTATCAAAATTCAGACTATCAAGCAGTTTGAAAATTTCATCCTGACTATCAGTGTGATACACAATTAGTTGTCTATCAGCAATATTAAAATCAAGCGATTTAATATTTTTCAATTCACTGAGTTTAATCCGTATCAATTGTTCTTCACAAGGACAATCCATTTTGGTTATTTTATATGTGGTTTTATACAAGAACTTCTCGCTTATCGAATATTTAGCAGCTACTTAAAAATTTTACAAATGGAGTATCGTGAAAGTCTTTCATTTATCATCGTTAAGTATGTTGAAAATTTTAATAATACGATCATCAACAATCTCATAACATGTGCGAACACCATCTTTTTTTGGACGGATAATCCCACGACTCTTTAGAATACTCAGGTGCTGCGATAATGTTGATTGATGAAGATTAAGTTTTTCGGCAACTTCATTGACATTGCATTTTGAACCGTTCAACAAAGCATCAATTATCTGTAATCTTACTGGATGGGATATTGACTTGATTATTTCAGATTTTTCTTCGTAATTCATAAATATTATTGCTCTGCATTGACTTTATTTCTCTGTTTTTTCCACTTAGCTTTGTCAAGCTTTGTCCAACTTTCTACAACGTGTTGACTTAATTTTTCTTCAAGAGTTTTATGTTTGACCTTAGTATTTTTTTCATTGTTCTTTTTTTTGCAGTGTTTCGTTTTTGAAAGTTTTTCCTCAATTTCTTTTTTTGTAAGCTGTGATTCTGATATCTGAAAATCATTAATATCTGTCTGAGAAATATTTAACATAGAAATTTTATCGATCATTAAAAATATTTTTTTCTTGTTAACTAGGTTGTCCGTTAAGAATCCTGGAATGAAGGATAAACCCTTTTGAATCACCGCCATCGTCAAAAACATCGGAGAGATTATCTGCGAAGTTCCACCGTTTTGCACCGCTGAAAATACGGTCAAATTTTCAGAATCAATAAATCTGCTCAGCGTTAATGAAAAAAACAACTGAACCATCGGCATGTCAACTGTCGCTCTTGTAATGTTCTTTTTATTTACAACGTTCGTGAAATCTACTATGATTTTCTCGCCGGCTGCAGTATTAAAAGCCCCTTCTAATAAACGTGCCAGAGACAAATAGTTTTCAGCTTCTTTAATCAGATAATCAGGATTATAACCCATATCAAAGATATATGCAGATTCTTTAACTACCCATTCGTTGATATTCTTGATTGATGAAATTACATTTTCCCAGACTGATGTATCTATGTCATACTTGATGATGTGAGAATATACCAGTGCCGCGATTGCAGTTTCCGCAGAGTGAGTCCAATCTTTGATGAAGGCGACCACATTTTTTTCATTATGATGATTAACCAGGCTAGTGACACTTCCCGCGAATATTATAACTGATGAATGCGAAAAAATTCCCGCGCACTTTCCATTAACGGATAATTCAAATAATTGTTGCGAAATAGTATGATCGGTTAATCTAAAAAAAGCTGAAGATGTTTCATCTACAAGCTCTGACACCTTAATTAAATTCAAAACTACATCCGAAAATTTAGTTCTGGTGATTATACTTGCTGCGGACAACACAGTAAATTGAGAAACACTGGAATATAGTCCGGATTTTCGCCAATTATATGGTTCCTTTTTGAAAATTATATCGGTATCTGGGAAATTGTTTAGCTGATTTTTAAAAAGATTTTGAACATGCCCTTTTGATAGTCCATGTGAAGCAGTTCCTATCGCATCGCCAATTATCATCGCGGTGAAAAATTCTTTAATTTCCATGGTTTCCTTTAAACATATTTTGTTTCTCTACTTCTCATCACAAATTTCAGTTGTCAACAAAAAAATATGGTGCCAGAGATATTATTATTTCAAAAAGGTGTCAGAGCTCCTTTAAAAACACGATTAAAATCGCACCATTTTAATGGATGCTGTAAATTGAAATAACGCCAATGATGTAATAATCTAAATGGTTGATTATGAATAAAGATGTGCGG
>CAYLTM010000065.1:19992-20512 GCA_964386495.1 uncultured Leptospirales bacterium | reverse complement strand
GTGTCAGAGCAGTTTGGTATACCAAACTGCTCTGACACCTTAAAAAAGACACCTTGAAAAAAAGCAGTTATTATAAAATTGTCAGACATGCAAGGTTTCTGCTTGACAAAGGTTGTAAAAAATAATTATTGTAAAACACGATAGTAATTAAATTTTAGGCTGATTTTAAAAAATAATTGTAATCCCGAACCTCAGCCGAATGATGATAATAATTATTCAGTCCTTTTTAGTATAAACAGTAAAATTATGAGAGGTTTTAATGAATTTGTCAAAAATCAATAGTGATTCCCGGACATGTAAAACAGCGTTGCCATATTTTTTCAAAGGCGGTTCTACAGCAATTCTTGCTATTCATGGATATAACGGTTATTCAAACGATCTAAGATATATAGGAGAAATGCTGAATAAACAGGGGTTTACTGTATCGATTCCGCGACTTCCGGGTCATGGGACAAACGCTTCAGACTTTCATGAAACTGATTGTTGGGACTGGTTGAGACATGTAACTGACTGCTATATG
>CAYLTM010000065.1:19295-19982 GCA_964386495.1 uncultured Leptospirales bacterium | reverse complement strand
GAGTATGAAAATGTTTACCTGTTGGGTTTTTCCATGGGCGGACTGTTATCACTACTTCTCGCTGGGCAATTTAAAACGGAAAGAATCGCGATGATTTCGCCTGCAATAATAAATCTGAAGTGGACGATTAAACTAACACCCTTCATGAAATATTTCATAAAAAAGCAAAAACGTAATTGGGTAGATAATACAACTGATCCGGATAGAATATTTCTTGCGAAGGAATACTGGAGTTCGCATGATATCCAAATGGGTGCTGAGCTTCTCAAGATTCAGAATTTTACAAAAAAAAGACTTACGCAAGTAACTTCTGACACGATGATTATTGTTTCAAAAAAAGACGAAGCGGTTCCAGTCGCGGTTGCTGATTATATTTTTACAAGAATATCATCAGCAGTGAAAAAAACTATTGTCCTGGAAAATAGTCCGCATTGTTCAACCGATGGTCCTGAAAAGGAGATGATAGTTGATTATCTGACTAAGTGGTTTAAAAAAGAGCAGTAAATTGAAAATATTTTGAAATATTATTATGAGGTAATATGTCGTTAAGTTATAAGGATTCCGGTGTAAGCATTGAAGCGGGAAACAGTTTTGTTAAAAAACTTTCTCCGATAGTACGTGCAACATTTTCTGAACGTGTTATTTGTGATATCGGTGGATTCAACGCTCTTTTTGACGGATCCTTTC
>CAYLTM010000065.1:16401-19285 GCA_964386495.1 uncultured Leptospirales bacterium | reverse complement strand
CCAGTGCTGGTATCCGGTACTGACGGTGTCGGTACGAAAATTAAAATCGCTCAGATGATGAATAAACATGATACCATTGGTATTGATGCCGTTGCTATGTGTGTTAATGACATTCTTGTTTCAGGTGCACAGCCGCTGTTTTTTCTCGATTACATCTCCTGCGGAAAGCTTAATGAAGATGTTATGGTGGATATTATTAAGGGCTTGTCCGACGGTTGTTCCCAGAGCGGAGCTAGTCTTATTGGCGGCGAGACCGCTGAACATCCCGGAATCGTTCCTGATGATGAATATGATATCGCTGGTTTCTGTGTCGGTGTCGCGGACCGAGAGAAGATTATTAATGGAAATTCAATATGTGATGGCGATGTTATCATTGGGATACCATCTTCGGGTCTTCACTCGAACGGGTTTTCACTTGTCAGGAAAATATTTTTCGAGATGAAGAAGTATTCTTTAAATAAACACTTTGATGATTTGGGCGGCACTCTTGGCGAAACGCTTATAACGCCGACAAAAATTTACTGTAAACCGGTATTAGATATTATCAAAAAAGGTATTGAAATTAAAGGTATGGTTCATATTACCGGCGGCGGTTTTTATGAAAATATTCCAAGAGTCCTTCCTGCTCGGACGGCAGCTGTCATAGAAAAAAATTCTTTCATTGTTCCGCCGATTTTCAATATGATTCAAAGAGACGGCGCTGTCGATGATCGAGATATGTTTTTAACTTTTAATATGGGTATTGGATTGATTATTGTTTGTTCGAAAAATCATGTGGATTCTATTATGAATGAATTAAAAATTTACGGTGTAATGTCTTCAATCATTGGTGAAGTAAAAAGTTCGGAAACTAAAGAAGCCATACTTGTATAATCGTGAATTTAGCTTAATTTTCCAATTTAGGCTATCGATTTTACAGGATGTATAAATCGACAGCCTGATTAGTTTTTAGTGATTAATTTACCATGAACTAACGCGATACACGAAGTATCCCATAATATATCGTTAATCATTTTTAATAAATGTATGAACTTAATCGAGTTTATTTCGACAAAGCGATTGGTGTTTAATAACAGGATTTAATTATTCACCAGAAACTAATTGGTATCACTTTATTTATTGCAAAATAGCGGGGTTTTATGAAAAATTTTATTAATGCTTTAGGTTTGATTATTCTTCTACTGGTATTTCCGGGATGCGATGATGACAGCGAATCCTCCGGTTCTAATAGAAGTGCGGTTAAAGAGGCTTCAGGACAATGGGTTTCAATTATAAATAACGGCACTTATTATTCGGTGATGCTTGATATGACTACCGCTCCTTCCCGTATTGATGTCGGTAAGGAATACGCTGAGATGATTTTAAAAGTTGAACCGGATTTTGAAGAGATCATTGATTCATATCTTTATGAAATGTCCAGTCAAATGGATTTTAAGACATTACTTGCTTCAACTAAAAACATCATACCAAATGTTCCACAGGAATTTCGTGATGAAATTGATGGAATTGCTCTTGCATTATCTGGAAAGAAGGACAGTCTTGATGACGGTGCTTTATCCAGAAACGAGATCTATATGGCGAATATGCTGCCGGATGTTATGAGACCGTTCGCATGTAGCGGATTGTCAGTGTATGGTAGTCTCTCTGAAACTGGTTCTACAATAACTGCTCGAGCACTTGACTGGAACGGTGGTTCGGATAGTCAGCTTTGTAAAATTCAAGCTGTAATAACTATTAAGAATGGTACGAAATCCATGTGTTTAATCGGTTATCTTGGAAATATGGGTGTGATTTCTGCTATCAATGATGATAAGGTTTTCGCTTCTATATTGGATTCTCCAACAATGGGAACATATTCTTCAGTAAATAAAAGATCATATGTAATGGATTTGAGATACGCTCTAGAAAATGAAACATCTCTCGATGCTGTAGCGGCATATATGATTAATTCTCCTGCGAAATATACTTTCAATCATAATATATTTTTATCGAATTCCTCAACAAGTAAAGTTGTTGAATACAATTTTAACGGTTACCCTTTATTAGGTGGGAATTATTCTCCCGCTGTAAGGGATGATACCTCAGTTTTAAGAGATGACGCGAAGTGGTCACATAAAAATTCTATATGCGTAGTTAATTCTTTTGTGTTAAAGGATCACTTTAATAATCATAACAATTCTATGGCTGCTGATTTAACGGCTTTAAATTATCTGCGTTGGAATAATTTTTCGGTACTACTTGCCGAAAAAGGTGCGGTTGTAACTAAGGATGAACTGAAACAGATAATTTCCTATAAGGATCCTGTGAATTCTAAAGGCGATATTTATGTAAAAAGTAATCAGCAATTAATAATTGTTGAACCAGGGAAACTTCTAATGGATGTGTATTTTCGTCCGGTAAAGGGACAGTCGTTAAATCCGGAATTCGTTCCTATACAGGTATCATTTTAAAATATGTTTAACTTTTTTTTCTGGAAAAAAGATATAGTCGTAAGAAAAAAAGCCCTTGTAATCCAAGGCGGCGGTATGCGCGGTATTTTTCTCGTGGGTGTTCTGCAGTCGTTTTGCGACAGAGGCTATTTTCCCTGGAAACTTATTGCAGGCACATCCGCTGGAGCCCTAACAGGAGTCGCTTATTCTACAGGGCAGAATTACCTTGCAAGGGACGCTTTTTTAAATAAGTCGTTAAGTGATAATCTAATAAAATTTTCCAATCTGCTTAATCCCAAAAAACATATTTTGAATCTGGATTGGCTTGTTGACAATATTATGAAAGGGGATGATCCTCTAAACCTGAATAAATTGAAAAAGAGCTGTCCGGTAATCATTGCCGCAACGGCTGTTACAGACGATGAATCGCCATATCCTGTATATTTCAATTCAAA
>CAYLTM010000065.1:11398-16391 GCA_964386495.1 uncultured Leptospirales bacterium | reverse complement strand
CAATTCAAAAAAGGATGATGTATTTACTGCGTTGAAAGCCTCTTCTGCATTGCCGTTTTTATATAGAGGATTTGTGGAATATGGCGGATATAATTTGCTCGACGGCGGACTTACTGATCCCATACCTTATAAAAAGGTTTTATCTCTTGGTTATAAAGAATCAGATATTACAGTTATACTTACCAGACAGCGTGGTCACAGAAAAAAAGAGGAAGCCTTCTGGGTGAAAACTATTCTTGAGTCGTATTATAAACATTCGAAATATGAGCTGTTCATTAATGAACTTGAAAAACGTTATTTATCATATAACAATATTATGGATGATCTCGAGTCTAATCACAAGGGGATTACACTGATTTATCCGCCGGACGATTTTAAAGTAGACAGATTATCGCGTGATACCGCAACTATAATGAAAGGTTTTCAGGACGGTATAAAATCCGGCAAAAAATATTTACAATCAATCGGATTTATGAAAAGTTTTCCTAAAATATAGAAATCCCCTTTAAATTATCATTGTAACTGGTTTAATTGTATTTAAGAATAATATTGTGTTGACAAGTATTTATCACATATGTGAATAATTGAATTATCTATTCCTGATAGTCTTGAAGATTATTGTTTATTTAGAAATTATTTAAACGGGGTGATTATGAATCCGCAGATACTAACAGCTCGGCAGAGATTGGAATACAGAGGAAGCCGGACATATTTTCTTTTGATTACTATTCTGGTAATTATTTCAGTTGTTTTTCAAATAATTTCTAAAGTTGGAATAAAAGAGATCATGCTTCCGCTTGTTATCAATTCAATTTCGATAATTCTTGCATACTCGATAATGATGTCTAAGAGAAAAGCTAGTGTTGTCATAATCCGACCATGGTTTCTAGGGTTTCTGACTATTACCGCACCAATAGCGGCCAAGTTTAATTATGGTGTTAATGTGAGCTGGACATTTGCCGTACAATCTATCAACACTACAATATTACTCGTTGTATTTCTTGTTATGCTTTATCATTTTTTTAGAACTAGGCTATTCGCTTGTGCAGCTATTTATACGTTTGTTTTGTGGGCTTTGTTTTTATATGTAGCTATGAAAAACGGAGCGGATTTTCACTTCTTATCAATGGAAAATGGTCAGCCAGTAATTACAGGAGTTATAACGACTAGGGAATTATATGTATATATACTCTCTATCGTGTTAGCAATAATCGCATATAGAACAATTCTTGTCGTCAATCAATATGATCATGAATCTGTTGAGCAGCAGAATATTATAAAAAAACAGTCAGACGCACAACTTGAAATGGTAAAACAGGTTAAAGAGAAGATGAATATTCTGTTTAAAGAAGTTGGTCTTCAAAATCAACTGTCGGCTCACTTTAGTGATAAAATGCAGAGTCATTTGAGGAGATGTCCGCTGCACTGGAAGAGCTGTTTAGTTCAGCGGAGTTTATAGCGGAAGGCGCGAAGGACCAGCTTGATGGTAACGAGCGTATGGAAAAGATTATTGAGGAGTTCAAGGCTATTCAGGCTGATACAAAAAATAATCTTCATGAAACTCTTGAGAATATTGAAACTGTCGTTTCAAAAACCGCGAATACAAATGAACAGCTGCATGAAGTAGAGAAGACTGTAACAGGAATCACCGCTCAAAGTGATAGGATTTCTGAAACTATTAAAATAATCACGGACATTGCTGATAAAATTAATCTTTTGTCTTTAAATGCGAGCATTGAAGCCGCTAGAGCAGGTGATGCTGGTAAAGGTTTTGCCGTGGTCGCGGATGAAATCGGTAAGCTGGCTTTTCAGACACAGGAAAGTATTCAGGAAATTCATCAGGTACTATCTTTCAATTCTCAGCAGACATCGGATGGGGTTAGTGTTATTCAGACCACAGCGACCATGGTTAGAGACATGATAGTAAAGGTAGCGGAAGCGGCTAAAAAAATTAAGGTTCTTCAGGAAAGTATAATAATCGAAGATAAATTTATGAATTATATAGTAGAGCAGATGTATAAAAATATCGATCTTGCAAGATCCACAGGAACCGGTACTGATGAGCAGAAAAACGCGATATCAGGCATCACATCAGCAATAAATGATATGAATGAAATGCTCTCAGTGATGGTTAAAGAAATTAATGATCTCGCGAATAGTGCGAAAAATGTTTTTGATTCAGCTGTCGAACTTGTTCAGAAAACCGAAGAAGCTGTAAAGTAAACTTTATAGGAATTTTTTGGATATTTTATAGAGTGGTAATTATTATTTGATTTCTAGTGTTATCAGCATTACATAATATTCGAAGTTTATTAATTATCACTGAACGACCGCAGAATTGTATGCCTTTGTCGTAACCGTAATTATTTGCAATGACTGCTGTTCCCATAAATGGAGATAACCGTGCGATCCAGTATGGATGTACCGGCAAATGTTCTTCAAGCCATGAATTAGATATCAGCAGTATGTCGATTTTATTCAATAACTGATAAATAATAAAATCATCAAAGTTCAAGTCCATGCAAATTCCAAATCCTATTCTGCCGAACTCTGTATCGCAACAAAGAAAACCTTTGTCGCCTGGTAGTGCCCAGTTTTCATCCGCTTCATATAAATGAACTTTGCGGTAATTAATAATCAGCTCACCTTTATTATTGATAAAGTTCAAAGAATTATATAATTTGCCATTATCATTTTCCGCGAAACCGTATGAAATATAACAGTCGTTTTGCCTGCAAAATTCTGAAAAATATTTAAAAGTTTGTCCGTCACAGGATTCCGCGTATTTAGATATTTCTGCCGGACTATCGTAAACATAACCAGTCGTGCACATTTCGGGCAGGGTGATTATTTTCGCTTTTTGAGCTATAGCATTTTTTAACAGAATATTTATTTCACGGATATTGGCGGATATATTGTTTTTATCAGGATGATATTGTATAGCCGCTATATTAAACATTATAGAAGTCCATTAGAAATTCTTTTTAGATTCCACTCTTCTTTACGAAATAAATTATCAGCAAAATATTTTATATCATTTCGAACAATATTGTCGGTGGTATAATTTTCGAAAGTGCATTCAAATTCATTTTGAAATTCAAAAACAATTTGATTAATTAAATTGTCAGGATTTATTGATAGTTCTTTCAATGAAATTAATTTTTTACCGGTTCTGAATTTTTCAGGGGGCGGTGTTAGTATTGAAAACATCTTTTGTATATCGGCATCAATAATTATAGTCCCATGCTGCAGCATGCTGCCGTAGCGTCTGGTTTGTGCGTTGCCGGAAATTTTTCTACCTGATACACAGATATCGTTTATACCGCTAAATGCCGCGTTTGCAGAATATTGTTTCAAAGATCGAATAATCGGTGTACAGATTTTTTCCAACGATGTCAGAACAGCATGAGGAAAAATATTTTGTGCAGCGATGAAAGAATATGTTATTTCATTATCATGCAGAACCGCTCCGCCGCCAGTTATTCTGCGAATAACCTTGACACCGCAATTGTCAGCCGCCGCTTCATTTATTTCATCGCTGATAATTTGAAAATATCCGATTGTCGCTGCTGTAGGATACCATGAATAAATTCTCAATATAGGCGGCAACTTTCCAGCTGAAACCAATTTTAACAGGACGAGGTCGGTGGACATATTTATTGCCGCCTCCTGTGGAGGATCAATAATCAAATAAAATGTTTTCATTAATAATCTAAAGTTAAATATTTTTTGAAAAAGGTTATCGCTTTAATAAACTGTGCTTCACCACCGGCGGTATTGCCTTCTTCTGGATATACCTCTGCAATTTTTTCACACAGTAAATGGTTGAAAATTCCAAATGAACATTCCGGCGGAGAAAATTTATCCTTTAATCCGACTGCCATCATTACCGGACAGGTTATTGACTCTATAAAATTTAATGCGTCGAAATAATTCAGGTTTTTTTTAACTATTACTGATTTTGATTTGTTATCGGTTATATATTCGTTTATTTCGTTTGCCGCATCACTTACGGATATATTCTGAAAAGATTTCAGATCCGCGAAAGATGGTGAATCAATACATATCGCTGCGATTCGATCGGATACCGCCGCGGTAAAAATCGCACAGGCTGAACCCAACCCTTTACCATATATGGCAATTTTTTGACAGTTTATAGCTTTTTGAAGGCGTAGAAAATCAATAGCCCGTAAAACATCAAGATAAAGATATTTGACATAGTAATTGTTTACATCGAGAAGGTTTTCTGTCATGTAACCGGGCGTTGGTTCTTTTTTGCCTGGAGTTATTTCCGCAGTGACTTTTAAAACATGATGACCGCGAAGTTCCATAAAAAGATAAGTAATGGATGAGTCTTTTTTATAAGTTGTGAAATTGTTTTTATTATTATAATCAGGCAAAACAATCACTGGAAATGTTCGCTGGTTTTTTTTTGAAATATACAATTTCCCGAATATTGTTGCTTTTGAAAAACTTTTAAAAGAGCAGTCGTAAACTTCATGCCTGGAAGTCGATAGTTGTTTGTTTAGTTCGATTTCACTTTCGATAGGGTATTGCTTTAATTCAGTGATTGCGTTTTCCCAGAATTGTACGAAAGTGCTGTCCTTTTTTATTGATGGGAAATTGTTAAAGTATTTATCAAAAGTCATAGTTAATTCGTTAAATTATAAATAAATGAATAATTAAAATTCATGATAAATATTATTAAAGAAAGAAATAATATTATTATAATAAACGAAAGAATGAATATTCCAATGGATTTAAAACGATTAATTATTGAATACTTGAAAATGGATATAGCCGACATTCCATACTTTCTTAGTTGTGAAATTCTCTGTACGACAAGTGCTATTGAAAAAATAATTATTATAGACACTGTAGAATACTTAAATAGTGTAGTGTATGTATTATTATTTTTAATTGCAAAATAGACTACCGGCAGAAGTAATAAGTTCACAATTAATACAGACAAAAGTGCTGATGTTAAAATAAA
>CAYLTM010000065.1:0-11388 GCA_964386495.1 uncultured Leptospirales bacterium | reverse complement strand
ATCAGCATCGTCAGATCCTTCAACTTTTGACAAGCCGTTTGTTTTTCAAATTCGTTAATATTGATTTTATGTTCCATAACTATTTTCCAGTTTTTCCTTTAAGCTCTTTTTCTTTAGATTCTTTATCTGATTTTTCTTTAGCCGCTTTTTCTTTAGCTTCTTTTTCTTTTGCTTCTTTTTCTTTTTTCTCGTCTTCGTCGAAATCTATGCCAAGTTCTTTTAAAGCTTCTTTCGCGGCTGCCTGAACTTTAATATTTTCGTCATATTTTGCTTTATATTTCAAAATGTCAATTGCTCTTTTATCTTTAAGTTCTTTTAATAGATTTATTGCCTGTAGTCTGACACCCGAATTATCGCTTTTTAGAGATTTTTCAAGCTGTTCAAAAACATTCGGATCACCCATTTTGCTTAGGGCGGAAATACAATACATATAAAATCCGTAATAGTCTTTTTTTTTAGAAAAAGGATAACCATCGATTTCTTTTACCATTTTGTTAATATCAGGTGCGGCTTCTTTAGCATTAATTTTTGCCAGCGAACTAACTGAATATGATCTCACTGTAAGGTTTTCTTCCGGATCATTAAAATATTTTAATAATAAAGGAATTGCTTCAGTTGTTTTACTATCTCCAAGGTATTTTAGAAGGTGTAGTCTATTCCCTTTTGTAATTTCTTTATCATTCAATAGACTTTCAGTGAAAGCGAAAAGAGTATTAACCTCAAAAGCCGCTAGCGAATCAAGAATAGTGGGAGTGAGATTTGTGTCCTTCTTAAAATCCTGTAATTTTAATAAACTTATTAAAGGTTCTTTTGCTTCTGTAGCCTTAAGGTTTTTTAATGCAACGATTGACGCTATTTGAACGTCTTCATTTGAGTCGTTTAAAAGTTTGATGAATTGCGGTATAGCTCCTTTAAGTGAGAGTTTATCAGATTCATAGCAGATTTTTACAATAATTGTATAGTCAGGCGACTTTTCTAAAATTGGAATCAGCATTGCGGCAAGTTCGTTTTTTTTGCTTTCATTTTGAACAGTCTTGATATATGATATCGCGTCTTTGATTTCTTTGAATGTCCCGTACTTAATGGTATTTTCTATCCATTCAGCTTTTTTCTTGTCGGATTCTTCTTTTTTCTCTTTAAGCTTATTTTCTTTTTCAATAGCATCTTTCTTTTTTTTTTCATCTTCAACTGAAGGTTGGGCAGTTTCAGTTTTTTTTTCATTTATCTCGGTTTTGGAGGGAATATTTTTCGTGTCTGTTTTTACTTGAGGGTAGGCATAATTCTGTAGAGCCAAAATTATCGTAAAAGTAAAAAATAGTGTTTTGCCAAAAATAATTTCATAATTTGAGAACCTTTGTTCTGGAAAATGAAAATGGTTTTTTATTAATAAACTAAGAGAATTTGTTCTTTTCGACATCAAAATTTCCATTTTTTAAATTCTAGTATGCGACATAATCAAAAAATATTTAAATTATGTCAAGCCAAAATCGGATATGGCTGATGTTTCTGAAAAAGAATGGTGTCAGAGACATTATTTCTTTTATGATAATAGTTAATAAATTGAATTGACACAAAATATTAATATTTGGAAAATAAAACATCGAAAATGAAATGTAGTTATACGGGAATTTAATGAAAAAATTTATTTTACTGATAATATTAATTGTAGCAGCTGTTTATTTGTCGTATAAAAATAGTTATTTCGTTCATACTTTTATTGTGAAAAAGTATTATCAGATTATGTATCTCGACAGTAATAAATTGTATAATGAGTCACTTCTTATTAAAAAAGAAAAAAGTAATGGCGTTGATTACATAAATTATTTAGAGAGAATGATGCTTGCTTTTCCGAAAGACAAAAGATTTTCCAGAGATGCCGGCCGTTATTATCTGGAAAAAGGCGAGGTCTACAAAGGAATAAAATATTCTTTGTCTTCTTTAAATTACGATAACTCGGATTTGACAGCACTTGTGATACCGCTGGAAATTATGATTGAGCAAAAAATGTATGGTGATCTTGAAGAACTTTTGAGTCATTATGATAAGCAATATTTTGAATCCAATGGTATATTAGCTTTCAGTAATGGTCTAGTGCTTTTTAATAATAAAAGATTTGATGATGCTTTACGATATTTTTCAATTGCGGCTAAGTATAATTATAAAAATAGAGATTTTGATTATTATACTGGTCTGACATATTATGAAAAAAGTGTTCTTGAAAATGAAGGTAAGAATTCTGTTCTAGAGTATCAGTATTTATTGACAGCTTTAACATATCAGAAAAAAGCTTATGATGATGATCCGTCGAATAACGAATATGCGACAGCTCTGGTTAAAACTTATAACAGGCTTGGTCTTTTCAAAGAAGCGGAAAAAATTTTGACTAAACATAAAATAAGGATGATGTAATGGATGAAAAAGATATTCCTGTAAAAAAAAATAAATCGGCAGTACGTAAAACCGCTGTAAAGAAAAAAACCGTACCGAAAATTCCCAAAAAGGAAACTATTGAAAAAAAAGAAGAATCAAAAACTCCTGCAAAAAATATTAATCATATTCTTGTTTTGATAATAATGATTCTTTTAACTGTTCTTGTTGTCTTTTCTATGAAGTACTATAAAATGAGCAGCGGTATTGTTCCGGATATTAAAAAAACTGTTAATCAAAATATAGACAAGGCTGAAAAAAAATCAGTTCAAAAGGATAACACTGAAAATAAAAAAATTTCTACAGAAACAGATAAAGACAATTCTGTCGAAACTGTATTGGATGAAAAAGTTAAATTGTATTTTGTAAAATTGAATACATCGAATAATTCTGTTGATTATGTTTCTGTCAACAGATCCGTAAAATCCGGCAATAATAATTTATTTGAAATGACGCTGCTTTCTTTAATAAACGGCCCATCGGTTTCTGAAAAAAAAGCCGGTCTTTCAACAGCTGTGCCGAATAATATCGTGTTGAAATCTCTTGAATTTAAAAACAGTTTACTATTTATTAATTTTGACAATAATTTTTCATCTAATGCCATTGGTGATATTTTAACCGCAAGAATTAATCAGATTTATTTAACCGCTATTCAATTTAATTCCGTAAAAGGTATCATTATAAAAATTAATGGTAAAACAATCAATACTGTCGAAGGTGATGGCCGCGTGCTGACATGGCCTATGACACATAAATTATAATGGGGGATTATTATGGAGCTGGAGATTAAAGCTCATTGTGCAGATTTTAAAAAGGTTGTCGATAGATTATTATCCATGAATGCAGTTTTTACAGACAGTTTTATTGAAACGGATTATTATTATAATCACCCCGCAAGAAATTTCGCCTTAACGGACGAAGCTTTTCGTATTAGAAGAATTCGCGATGAAGTTCGGTTGACATATAAAGGTCCAAAGGTTTCGTCTACGGTTAAAGCCAGATTTGAAGCTGAGACTGTTATAGGCGATTTCGATACAATTAAAGCGATACTTGAAAAATTGAGTTTTGTTGAAAGCGGCATGGTTGAAAAAAAAAGATCTATTTATAAACTAAATGAATTTGAGATATGTCTCGATGACGTTAAAAACGCCGGAACCTTCGTTGAAATTGAAAAAATCGGTGATGATTTAAAAACTATTGAAAAAGAAATCTTAGAGCTTGCAAGAAATCTTGAATTGTACAATTTTGAAAAACGTTCGTATCTGCATATTGTTCTGGAAAATTCTAATAAATGATAACCGAAAAAATAAAAAATAAAAATAGTTGCCTTTAGACCCCTATTTCGCTGAAATAGCACAATAATTAACTACTATTATCTTACCGGAGTAGAAATGTATTTAAAATCTCTTGAAGTTTATGGTTTCAAATCTTTCGCAGATAGAACAAAAATTGAATTCGATAAAGGAATTACAGTAATCGTAGGTCCGAACGGATGCGGAAAATCTAATGTTGTGGATTCCGCTAAATGGGTTTTGGGTGAAAAACAGGCGAAGAATATACGCGGCGACAAAATGGAAGATGTTATCTTCACCGGTACCGAGCACAGAAAATTTCTTTCAATAGCGCAGGTTGCGTTAGCGATAGATAATACTACAAGATTCTTAAAGTGTGATTCCGATACAGTTACAGTAATGAGGCGTGTTTTCCGCGACGGAGTTTCCGAATACCTTATCAATAATTCACCGGTAAGACTCAAAGATATTGAGGATATTTTTCTGGATACCGGCATCGGAAAATCTTCATATTCTTTTATGGAGCAGGGTAGGATCGACATGATTCTTTCTTCTAAAGCTGAGGACAGAAGATATATTTTTGAAGAAGCTGCCGGCATATCAAGATTCAAGGTTCAGAAAAAAGATTCGTTGAAAAAACTGGAAGATACCAAGGAAAATCTGGATCGTGTATCTGATATTCTGCATGAAATTGAAAAAGACAAAGATACTAAAGCCAGGCAGGCTGAAAAAACAAAAGCGTATCTAACGTTGAAAGAAGAATTTAAGAAGAACGATGTTAAAATAAATGTTTTGAAATTAAAATCACTTTATAGAAAAATTTCCAAGAAAAAAAATAAATTATCTGAACTTATTAAAAACCAGGATAATATATCCCAGCGTATTTCTTCCGTTTCAGAGGAAAATGAAAAGGATGAACAATTTAAAAATGAAATCCAGACAGAATTATGGGATCTTGAAAAAAGAATTCAGGCGTATCAATTAAAGGCTGAAGATATTGACGGTAATCTCGCGAAAAATAATAAACTAATTAATGATTATTCAAATAGAAAAAACAGACTTGTCGATGAGATTTCACAACGTCAGAATAATTTGAATAACTTTCGTGAAGAAAAAGAAAGAAATCTCAAAAACGGTGAAGAAATCAACAGACGAATAGAAGAGGATCGTGTAAAATTATATAATTTCTTTGAACTTCGTAAACAGAAAATCGCGGATATACATAATTGCCGTGATAAAATTGAGCAGAATAAATCGTCTATCAAAAATAATGAAGAGGATCTTATCCGTTTAAGAGATGAACTGGAAGTAGTTATTCACCAGCTTATCGAAGCCATTGAGAAACGTAAAGAAGAACTTGTCCAGAGTGAATCGGAGCGGGTAGTTGTCAGAGACTCGATATACTCTCGTCTTAAAGAATTGGAGTCTGTAATTCAGGAAGCGAAGAGAAACGCCTCCGCCTCTTTAATGAATGAGACCGTTGAAAGTCTAAATAAGATTTCTATAGATGATTTATTTAATAGTATCAAAAAGTTTGAAAGTTATGAAGACGGTTTCCGTTCTATATTATTCGACAAAACCGGTATACACGCGAAAAAAGAGGCTCTCGATAACAATATTCGTGATAAATCCAAAATAATCTCAAACTGCCGTTTTGAAAATTCTGAGTTGGAAGAAAGAATAAGAAATCTTCAAAATGAACTTGAAGAAGTTAATAATACCATTACCAGAATTGAAAAAGATTTATCCCGTGATGATAATGAGATTAAGTGGATTGAAAAACAGAAACATACTCTCGATATGCAGATTTCAGAGCTTGAAAAACATCTTGAAAACATCCGCAATGAAATTTCTGGTTATGATAATAATATCTTGGATCTTAAAAATGAAATTGATGAATGGAAAAATAAAATTCTTGAAATCAATGAAAGAAGTATTCATATCAAACAGAAAATTGAAGAGAATAATTTAAAAAAAACAGAAATTAATACAAAGATCATGTCGCGGAAAGAATCATCAACAAAGGATATTGATGAACTGAACAATATTAATGGTCAGATATCTAAAAATGAAAAAATTTCTATAGAGTTGAATTACAGGTCATCAGCCATTGAAGAATATCTCTGGAATGAACACGAAATTAAAAAAGAGAATATCGATAAGGTTAAGGCGGAAGAACTTCAACTAAGTGCAATTTCAGAAGATCTTCAAAAGGTGAAACAGAAAATTCAGGAACTTGGTCCTATTAATAATCTTGCAATTGAAGAATATGATGAATTGAAAAAACGTTTTGATTATTATATTAAGCAGAAAAAAGATATCGAGAAAGCACGTGAAGATATTTATTCTGTTATCGCGGAAATTAATAAAACTTCTATTGATATGTTTGTTTCAACCTTTGAACAGATTAAGAAAAACTTTACCGAGGTATTTAAACAGTTGTTTGAAGGCGGCTCGGCAGAAATTATTCTGAACAATCCGGACAATGTTCTTGAAAGCGGTATAGATGTTACAGTCCGGCCTCCTGGTAAAAAACCTAAATCAATAAATTTATTGTCAGGCGGGGAAAGAAGTTTAACTGCAATAGCTTTATTATTTTCTACATATATGGTTAAGCCGTCACCATTCTGTTTTCTTGATGAAATCGATGCCGCTTTAGATGAAGAGAATGTCGGGCGGTTTATAAAAATGCTGAAACAGTTTTCCGAAAAGACACAATTTATAGTTGTTTCACATAATAAAAAAACAATGTCTGTTGGATCTGCAATATTTGGCGTAACTATGGAAGAACCTGGTGTTTCCAAGGTTGTTTCGGTAAGATTTGAGAAAAAAAATCCTGTTTATGTCTCATAATAGTAAATAATTATTGACAAAATCTGCCGATATAACTATTGTAGATTCGTAAAAGCTGTACGCGGAAATGATTTCTGCTGAATACACAAAGGAGGGTGGTTATGAATGTTACACTTAATAGTTTAATTGGAGCTGCTAATAACATCACCAGGAAGTCCAATACTAAAGTTGATCAGGGTGCTTCCGAAGGTTCTGCTTCAAAAGACCGCATTGAGATCGAAAGTAGAGTCAATAGTAAATTTGACTCAATACAGGTTGATCTTAGAGATACTCAGAATAATCTGACAAAAAATCAAATTATAAATGATGGTCTCGCACAGATTAAGTCTGATAATGAGAAAGGAACACTGAATCTGAATAAAATTTATCAGGACTTCACATTTAATAATGATAAAGTTCTAATGGATTTTCTTCAAGGAAAATCAGAGATAGATTCTGAATATCTCAATGCTAAAATGTTTCAGAATTCGGAAGATCTAAAGGGAAATGTTGAATCGTTAAGAAAGCTTCAAATCCAATCTGAAAATATTTATGCGTCGAGACTTATAGATGATACTAAAGTTGATAACATTGTTAAGAATTTTGGAACACAGTCCAATCAGGATGTTCATAATTTGAATTCTGATGTAGTAATGCGATTAACCAGATAGTATCATATTTGAACGATTGTCACACCGTCGCCGCCTTCTTTATTTTCACCGGCACGGTAGTTGCTTGAGTATACAGAACTTTTCAGCCAATCGCGGACAGCTTTTTTTAGCGATCCTGTACCGTGACCGTGTATTATTACGGAGTGCTTAATGTTTTTGCATGACATATCATCAAGAAAATCGTTCAGCATCTGCAATGACTCCTCGACTCTTCTGCCCCTAATGTCGAGTGTGTTATACGATGTTTGTAGAGTAAAAGGTATTATTTCATCCTGTGATGATTCAATTTTATACCCCTGTTTTTTAAATTTATTTTCATGAACAACTTCAATGTTTTGATCTTTAGGGTCTATTAATAAATCCTCGATTTTAAAACGGCTTTTAATGGATGATCCTAATGATATCTGTACGGTATTATTGTTTTCATTAATTTCTTCAACAATGCCTTCCTTCGCTAATGATTTTATATATACCCGGCTTTTAATTTTTAACTTATTAATGTTTACTGGACTATATGATTTATCGCATTTTTCCATTCGTACAGTAAAGTATTCCTGTTCTGTCGTGTTTTCAGCTTCGCTGATATCGGTCTGGAGTTGTAAAATTTCTTTTTGTGAAAGAGTGTTTATTTCGCGCAGACGTTCTAGAATCTTTCCCTTGAAATTTTTAATATCTTCGAGAAAGGTTATCGCGGCACCTTCTTTAACTTTCAGAATTTCACTTTTAAGTTTGTTTTTCAGTTCAACAGTTTTTTCAATTTCTGTTTCCAGTAATTTTTTCTGATTTTCAACATTGTCTTTTTCTTCATTGATTTCTTTTTCTTTAATGTGAAGCATGGAGATTAATTCTTCAGTTTTTCTATCGATTTCAGAAATGAATTGTTTGGATTCTTCAATAATATCCGAAGATATTCCGTAAATTTTCGCGATTTCAAAAGTATAACTAACACCCGGCACATTTAAAAGAAATTTATATGAAGGAGTCAATGTCTGAAGATCGAACATGACTGATCCGTTTACGAACCTATTATCATCCGCTGAAATTTCCTTGAGTTCAGGATAATGGGTGGTTACTATTACACGCGCATTTTTTGACGCTAATCTGAGCAGTATAGCTTTCGCCAGAGCGGCTCCGTACTTTGGATTTGTTCCGGACATTATTTCATCGAGTAATATCAGATATCCTTCATTGGCATTTTCGAGAATATTTTTCAGTTTGATTATCTGTCCGGAAAAGGACGACAGCGATTCGTTGATATTCTGGTCGTCGCCTATGTCCGCGATTATTGTTGTGAATAACCCTATTTCAGAATCGATACCGGCGGGAATATGCAGCCCGTACTTTATCATTAGCGAGCAAAGCGCGACAGTTTTCATTAACACGGTTTTCCCGCCGGTATTCGCACCGGTAATAATCAGCACACGCTTGCCGCTGAAGATTATATCATTTGCAACATTTTTTTCCTTCAGCATAATTTCCAGTAAAGGATGTCTCGCACTGTAAAGTTTAATATCATTGTTTTTGGTAAGCACCGGTGGATTAGATTTTGTCAGTATACTGAATTTTGCCGCTGCAAAAATAAATTCCAATTTTTGTGCAATTTTAATGTTATGAATCACCTGCGATGAATATTTTCCCGTGATATTAGACAGCAGAGCCAGGACATTATATAGTTCTTCTGTAAGTTCAATCTTTTTCAAAATCAGTTCATTATTCATTTTATGAATTTTTTCGGGCTCAAAGTAATAGGATTGCCCGCTGGTTGAAGCGTCCACGACGGTTCCATCGATTTTATTTTTCATCGCAGATTTAATCAGCACGACGAATCTGTCGTTTCTGGTTGTAATAATTTTTTCCTGTAGAACATCTGTTTTATCAAACCCTGAAATTATTGCCTGAAGCTGCATATTTATATTTTTTTTCATGCTTTCAATGGATTGATGCATACGTTCTATATGCGGATATTTCTGAACATTAAGTTCACACTTTTCGGTTATCGACGTTTCAAGTTCGCTTTTTAGTTCACTTATGTCTAAAAATTGAGCCGCCTGATAATTTAAAAGCGGGGCGATTTCATGATTTTTGTGCAGAGATTTTTTCAACCTGTCGAAAGAAACTATTGTCTGCCTGATTTTGTAAAGATCATCAATATTAAGTACGGCATTTTTTGATGACAGCAGCAGGTTTTGTTTTATATCGAAAATTCCGGAAAATTCGGGTGCTGTACTTTCAAGAATGATTCTTTTAAATTCTGAAATTTCTTTAAGCTGTATTTCAATTTCATTCGCGGTTAATGGCGTTATGTTTCGTAAATATTCTTTTCCTATCGGAGATTGTATGAAATTAGAGATTTCATTTTTCACTGAATCCCACTCAAGTTTTTGCTTATCTGTATCGGTCATGATTCCTTCAATGGTTAATCCGCCGCCGCTCGTTAAACAACGGCAGATTTTTCTTATTTGTTGTTAGCAGTTAATACTGTTCTTATTTTTATTAAAATTTCTTCATATTTTTTTTGTGTTTTTGCGATAATTTCATCCGGAAGAGGCGGCGGCGGAGAATTTTTATCCCAGGACGTGGTCTCCAGAAAGTCGCGGACAAATTGCTTATCGTAGCTGAAAGGCGAGCTTCCAACTTCGTAATGTTTAACATCCCAGAATCTTGATGAATCCGGAGTCAGTACTTCATCAATAAGTATCAGTTCATCATTGAATAATCCAAATTCGATTTTAGTATCCGCTATAATTATTCCGCAGTTTTTCAGAGTTTCAAGAGCGAATTTATAAACTTCGACAGTTTTAGTTTTTAATAAATCTGTTAAGTCTTTTCCAAGTTCGTTTTCCATAACTGAAATACTCACGTTTTCATCATGTCCGTTTTTAGCTTTAGTGGAAGGCGTGAATATCGGTTCCGGAAGTTTCTGAGCAAGTTTCAAATTTTCGGGAAGAGTGATACCGCATATTTTTCCTGTGCGAAGGTAATCAACCCAGCCGCTGCCGATAATATAGCCGCGTGAAATACATTCGTAGTCAATTTTTTTTGCCTGTTTTACAATTACAGCACGGTCCTTCACAAGTTCCGGGAAATTGCAGAAAGGTTTCGGAAATTTTGTGTAATCCGTTTCAACAATGTGGTTTGGTATGAATTTTATATTTGAAAACCATAGATTTGATATTGTGTTCAGGATTATTCCCTTGCCGGGGATGCCATTCGGAAACACATGATCGAACGCCGATAGTCTGTCTGTTGAAATTATCAGCAGATGTTCATCGTCAATTTCATAAATGTCTCGAACCTTTCCGCTGAAAAGTTTTTTCGCACCGGGTATGCTTGTAGAAATAATCGCTTCCATAATTTCTCCTGTATTTTTTTATTTTGATGTTTAATCTTATTCAACTATTAAGTTTTTTCATTAATATTTCATTTACGACTTGAGGGTTTGCTTTACCCTTAGTTTCCTTCATAATTAGTCCGACAAAAAATCCTACAACCTTTGTTTTACCGTTTTTAAAATCTTCAATCTGTGATGGATTATCATTAACAATTTTCGTAATGATGCTTTCCAGTTCACCGGTGTCAGACATCTGTTTCAAACCTTTTTCTTCGATAATATCTTCCGGTGCTTTTCCAGTATTTACCATTTCTTCAAAAACAGTTTTCGCGATTTTCCCGCTGATTACATTTTGTGAAAGTTTATTACTGGCAGTCAGTACAGTCGCGTCATGTTCAGGCAGCTGGTAAATATCCTTGAAACGGGCTTTTTTAACATCAGGGAGTTCAGGAAGACTATTTCTTATAGAGTTAACATAATCTTCACTTAAAACAATCGGAGGAAGATCCGGTTCAGGGAAATATCTGTAGTCATGAGCCTCTTCTTTGGATCTCATGCTTACAGTCTGATTTTTATCCGGATTCCATAATCTTGTTTCCTGGACAATTGTATCACCAAACTCGATAGCGTCTATTTGACGACTAACCTCATATTCTATCGCGCTTTTAATCGCCTTAAAGGAATTCATGTTTTTGATTTCGACCTTTTGACCGAGTTTTTCCGTACCGACAGGTCTTATCGATATATTAACATCGCATCTGAGACTGCCTTCTTCCATGTTGCAGTCCGAGACTCCAATGTACCGGAGTATCTGTTTGAGTTTTGTAAGGTAGCT
>CAYLTM010000064.1:18654-20532 GCA_964386495.1 uncultured Leptospirales bacterium | reverse complement strand
TTGAAGTAAAACGATCATTAAATAAATCTCTAATACAGGGATATACAGATTTATATGCTGAAAAATTACAATACGAACAGAATACCTACAATGCCCTGATGACTGCTGATCTTCCAGCTCTTCAAAAAACTATCACCCGCCTTTTCGCGGGCATTCCCTGGCGAAACTTCACCAACAACGATCTCCCTGATTTTGAAGGATACTATGCTTCTGTGTTATATTCATTCTTCTCAGCGATTAATTGCGATATTATCCCCGAGGATATTTCATGCCATGGACAGGTAGATATGACCATTAAACTTGGAAATAATATCTTCGTAATGGAAATTAAAGTCACAGAGGAATCTATGCCTGAAAAAGAAAACTCAGCGTTAAAACAGATACAGGAAATGCGTTATGCAGAAAAATATATTGGGATAAAAGACTCTTCTGTTTTTGAAGTCGGAATGATATTTTCGTCAGCGAAAAGAAATCTTATCAATTTTGATTGGGTGAAAAGATAAACTTAAGAAATCCTCATCCCTTACCCTTCTCCTTTAAAAAAGGAGAAGGGTGAAGCATTCGTGAGAAAAACATTTTTCATAGTGCAGATGAGGGCACGGAAAAAATCTTTCATCAGAATAACTTTCTTACTTTCTAACTTTATGAACTTGATGAACTAACTTTGCAGGTGAGGGCATGGAAGTTTTTTAAAGGACTCTTTACACATAAGAAAGAACAAATTGCAAAATTTGTTTGAAGTTTTTCTGTAAAATATTATTTGACTTTATTTAGCCAATTTGTAATAGTTCATTATTACGATGGTTGAATTATTTAATAAATGTGATGGAGAATAATTTTAAATCGAACATGAAAAAAATATTATTGCCATTAACCATAATATGCCTGCTCACTGTATGCAATTCTTCTGAACATTTTAAATATGTTGAGGATGAATTTTGCAATATAAACTATAATAACAATTCAAGCACAGGCGGTACAGTCCCTATCGATGAAAAGAAATACGAACCTGGGGAAGAAGCATCTGTTCTGGGAAATACCGGCGGTCTTGTAAAAAATGATTTATCGTTTTTGGGCTGGAACACCGTTTCAGACGGCAGCGGAACTACCTATTTGGAAGGACAATCGTTTATTATTGAGAAAGATACAACTCTTTACGCCATGTGGATGGAAAATTCACCTTTTACTGTGAAATATCATAGTAATGGTGCGGCAGGCGGTGATGCACCTGTTGATACTAGAACCTATAAAACAGGTCAAGCTGTCAAAGTGCAATTAAACACAGGTGGGTTATACAAGGATAATTACGAATTTGTCGGATGGAACACAAGCCCCGACGGTACTGGTACGGCTATGGTGCAGGGACAAAATTTTGTTATGTCAAATGTGGACATCCATCTTTATGCTCAGTACGCAAGATGGATTCGTCAGTCCGGCTTGAAATATTCCTCAATTGAGCCAATTGGTATTGATTCGGATTCCGCCGGAAACATCATTACATCCGGAAGGGTGAAAGGTTATTCCGAAGGTGGGTCATCTGCGGAATTCAATAAAGTGATTGTTCAAAAATACAATAATTATGGTGTCAGACAGTATGTGAAGTTTATTGATTACAATTCCGTGCTTGCCTCTTATAACGCCATGTCTGTAGATTCTTCCGGTAATATTTATTTTGTAGGTTCTGTAATGGAAGCTGAATATGGGAATAATAAAATGTTTGCCACAAAATACAACCCTTCAATGGAACCTTTATGGTCTATACAATACAGGTGTGATGCGGATTCAAATACAATGGGAACTGCAATATCAACTGATAAAACCGGTTCTGTATTTTATTGCTCTGGTATGAATATGGCTACTGGAAGCTATTCTATTTAT
>CAYLTM010000064.1:16826-18644 GCA_964386495.1 uncultured Leptospirales bacterium | reverse complement strand
AGTGCAGGCAGTAAGACGCATTCGCTGATTTCTTATTCCGGAAATAATTTTCTTCTTATGAACAAATTTGATACAGTTGGAAGTGACGGTTTCTATTATAGCTATCTGCTGAAATTTACCGGAAATGAAAACGAAGCCGATGAGTGGACTTATTTGAAAATTATTGATTCTGCAACAAATATTATTCCAGACTTTTCGAATAATCTGGGGGTACCGACTGCTTATATGACACACGATTCGGAAGGATTGTATGTCATTTATAAATCTCAACCCGATTCTAAATGGTTCGTTTCAAGATATGACTTTTCGTTCAACAAATTATGGAATGTAACCATTCCACAGGATATTAACTTTACAGGTTATTCAATCGCAGCGGATGCCGGTTCGAAACTTTATGTGCTGGGTAGTATCGGTTATGGGGATGGCTTATCATCAAGAATTGGTCTTTTAGATTCCGCCGCTCTGATATATGATAAATCTGGTAATAAAATTGCAGTATCTCAGCGTCTTGGCGTGAAAGGAACAGAAACCATTCCGGGCAAAGCTGTTTATATCAACGGAGCAGTTTACGCCACTGGCAGTGTTTTCGGAAGTCTCGGCGGAGAGACATTTTCGGGAGACAAAGATATATTCATAACAAATATTTTTACTCAATAGGCGATTTCAGAATGAAATATTTATTATTACATTTCATATTATTATTTCTACTTTGCGTTGGTTGTACCGGCAGCACTTTTGAAGGAACCTTGAGTGATTATTCAGTTTCATATAACAACAACGGTAGTACATCCGGCACTGTTCCCGAGGACAACATTGCCTATAACGAATCCGACAAAGTCACTGTTCTTGGAAACACCGGCAGTCTATCAAAAACCGATAATGAGTTTATTGGCTGGAATACTCTTCCGGACGGAAGCGGTGTTACTTATATAGAAGCTCAGACTTTTATTATGGATGATGCTGATGTTGTGCTGTACGCCAAATGGAAAGATATTTCAGATACAACATACTGCTACAAAGTAAACTACAATGGTAATAATAATTTAATAGGTACGATAGCTGTGGATTCCAGGTTATATAAAACAGGCGACGCAGCTGTAGTTCAGGGCAATAGCGGCGGGCTTGCCCGTTCTGAATATGAATTCAAGGGATGGAATACCAAACCCGATGGAACCGGAGCCTTTTACAAAGCAGGAGATGTCATCAATATTGGGCAGGAGGATGTGACGCTTTACGCACTGTGGTCAAGATGGACGCGTCTTTTTGGTTCGGCATATTCCCAGGCGATTGTCTTTGATACGAAACAGTCAGCGATGATCGGCATGGACAATGGTACAATAATAACAGCAGGAACCTTTGAAAAGACATCGTATTTTCCGGTGTTAAACAAAACAAAATTTGTAATAATTAACATTTATGACCTTTATGGAAACCTTGTAAAGAAACATACCTATGAATTCATTGGAAACGCTGACGCTTACAGCTACAACTTCACTCTATCCGCGTCCGGAAATGGAAAATCTGGAAGTTTATTAATAGCTCTAAATTCTGTAAACAGCAGCGGCGGGAATTTTGCTGATTATACTGTGGGAGAAAACGGCTATTTCCTTTTCAACTTTAATGAGATTTCTCGTTTTTCCTGTAAATTCTGTTCCACCAACAGTATACTTAACAGTTTTAACAACTTCTAAAAAGTCTCTATCAGCAAATGGTGAATCATAGTGAATAAAAATTAAATTGTTCATTCTATCTTCATTATTTTCTTTAGATAACCAAATTTTTAAATCTTTCATCCAAGGATCATCTTCTAATGCAGCA
>CAYLTM010000064.1:14757-16816 GCA_964386495.1 uncultured Leptospirales bacterium | reverse complement strand
TTCAGTAAGTGCGCGTGCACATTCTGGTTAAGAATGATATCCACATCATAGAAATTTCAGGGAATGTCAACTCCGGAGCAGAAGAGCCTTTAATAGCCTCTTACGGAAAGGCAGGAACCGAGGATTCAACCAGTATACTTTTCAACTTTAATGAAAACGGAGATATTAAATGGATAAAAAAAATCCCGGCCGCGGATGCGATGTTTACCGCTCTCGGCAATGACAGTATTTATTTAATTTTATGCGTTGAATCCGACAACTCAAATTATACTAGTGAAGGTTTGACTGATACACTGCTTATTAAACTTGATCAATCCGGTAATCAGCTCTGGCGTAAACAATTTTACAAAGAAGCCGGCAATATGATTCCAAGTGCGGCAGCTGTTGATTCAAATGGCAATGTCTATATCACTGGGAAATGCGACCGTGGTATTCAATATACTAAAGCGGATGGAATCGTTGTTGAAAAAAATTACATTTCCGGTTCGTTAAATGACATCTATATTTTGAAGATTAATACCGGTGGAACAGCAATATGGGGTGAGATTATTGGAGATGTTTATTTTAACTCAATAGAAACATTTGTAAGCTCTGGAATAATCGCCGACAATGAGGGTTGTATTATTCATGGTCAAACCGATGTCGATTACGATTCTGAAATCGCACCGGATAATAAAAACAATACATTCTTAATGAGCTTCAATGCTGACGGCACAAAAAATTGGACAAGGTACATCAGTAATGCCGCAAATGTTGAACCAACAATATCATCCACAGCATTTGATAGTAGCGGAAATATAGTCATTACAGGAAAAGTTAAAACATCATCAACCGTCAGCCTTTTCGGTCTACCTAGAATAAGTGAAAATGATTCCTTTGTTGCAAAATACTCCCGTAGCGGCAGCCGCATGAGTGCTACATTTTTCGGAGGTAAGGGTGTCACAACGAATTCCAGCGATGTTAACCTTAGCAGCAGTGGTGTAATTTATCTTTTCGGTTCCATCAACGGGTCTCTAAACGGTGAACCCATAACCGGCGACAGGGATTATTTTTTAACAAATTTTTATCAGTTTTAAAATTGATACAGAGAAGAATATGGTCACACCTTGTAAAACCGCGAAAATATTTCCTTAATAATGATAATACTAATCCGGTGCCTCGATACATCCGGAAATACCGGACACACTTCGATAAACTCAGTGCGAGGCTCGGCAACCGGTGAACAAAATGTAAGAATTAAGAAAAAACTAGGCTGGCTTTCTCCTATTAAATTTAAGGATTCAGCGGCCTAAATATTAAACAATTTTTGTCCAACAAAATGGGGTCGTTCATTTTATCTTCTACGCATTTATTCTTGCCAATTTAAATATAATGAAAATCTAAAAAAATAATTGACATTAGTATCATAATATAGTATCTTGATTGATAATGAATAAAAAAAATCAAAAACTCTTAGTAGTGTGTTACAGAAACCAACGTTACCCAATATTACATGGCATGATGTTGTCAGTCTGCTCAAAGTCCTTTGCACACAGGTTGAGGAATCAAGATCGGGCTCGCGGGTAGGCGTTTTTCTTAACGGTGTAATTATGGTGTTTCACAAACCTCATCCTGGGAATGAAATGAAAAAATCGGCTGTAGATGATTTGAGAGAATTTTTGACAAAAGCGGGGATAACTCTATGATGAAATACAAAGGTTTTTATGGACATGCCGAATATAAGGAAGAAGACAAGATAATTTATGGGCGTGTAATTAACACCAATGATGTAATTTCTTTCCAATCAGAAAACGCTAAAGACATCGAAAAGGAATTTCACGAATCCGTTGATGCGTATGTTGAATTTTGCGAAAAATTCGGCAAAAAACCCGATAAAGAATATTCAGGGAAATTTATTGTACGAATATCACCTGAAAAACATATACAGGCAGTTGCGGGCGCAAAAAAAATGAAGATGTCGCTGAATGCCTTTGTAGAGAAAGCTCTTGAAGATGAAATTCACTTGGTTGGTGTGTAAATAATTTCAAGAAATCCTCATCCCCGACCCTTCTCCTTTAAT
>CAYLTM010000064.1:9629-14747 GCA_964386495.1 uncultured Leptospirales bacterium | reverse complement strand
AGGGAGCACATAAGAGGATAATAAGTCGATGTTGCTAAAGGGCTTTGAAGAATCGGTACACATTGTCTGAACCTTGATTTGCAGGATTTTAGGATTAGCATGATTAAATTTCTTAATCCAGCTAATCATCATAATCTCATAAATCATGGTTCAGACTAGTATTTTGATTATTAATAAAGTATTCTTTCCCACAAAGTCCCTTGTTAAAGGCCGCTCTAACCTCGGATGTAAGCGGGTGCGAACAGGATGTTCGCCTGTTGGCAGGCAACAGTGATGTTGCGATAATGCCGAATCACCTGTGCATCCTTTATGCACAATAGGACGCAGCGGAGCCTCACGATTTTCCTCTTTAACACGATGAATATTTTTCTTGACGAAAATCATAATCATCATTACTTTACATGTGATTACTATTCTAAGGAGTAATATTATGATTGATCCTGAAATAGCTGAGTTGAAACAACTTTTTCGCGAAATTGCTGAAATGCAGAAAGAAACATCTGAGCAAATGAAAAAAACTGATGAATTTTTTAAAAATTTATTTAAGGAAACTGAACTTCAATTTAAAGAAACTGATCGGATAATTAAAGAAACATCTGAACAGATGAAGAAAACTGACGAGCAAATGAACAGAACAGACGAGAGAATGAATAAAACTGACGCGAAGCTTGATAAGTTGGCAAAAATGTATGGTAATGTTTCGAAAAACCAGGGAGATGTCGCTGAAGAGTTCTTCTATAACACAATAAAGACGAATTTGAAAATAGGCAATTTACAGTTTTACGATATTTCTCTAAATATGTTTAAGGAAAAAGACGGAATAAAAGATGAGTTTGATATTGTTTTAACAAACGGTGATAGTCTTGCGATAATAGAAGTGAAATACAAAGCTCACGAGAATGATGTTGAGAAGATAAAAGATAAGAAGATTTCAAATTTCAGAAAACTCTATCCAATTTATAAAGATTATAAAATTTACGCGGGTATCGCCGGTTTTCATATAAATGATGATGTTGTGAATAAGGCAGAAGAATATGGTTTTTTCGTTTTAAAAAGAAAAGGCGAGCTTGTGGAATTCGACACCGCCTTTATGAAGGAACAGCTGGCAGGGTGAATAGTAATTATGAATTATGAATGGTGAAATTTGAATGTGGAATGAAGGATGAAGATGTGTTTGTGTTTGTGGGAGAGAGTGTGTTTGTTGTCATTCCGCAACCATAATGAATGGGTAATCTGTTGCCGGGAGACTGCTGAAGTAAATGCCGCTGTCAGTTTTTGAGTAGGCTCCGGTTGGCAGAATGTTATTGTCCTTAATGTTGACAACTTTATAAGAATGATTTCCAATACCCTCAATAGTAATTGAAATATTTCTGTGCTCTTTGTCGGAGTTATCAATTGTTTCTTCAATCCAGTAGGCGATTATTGGAAGACCTTTCTTTGTGTATATCTCAAGTCGTACTTTGTAATCCCCTGAAAATATTGTTAGAGTGTTTTCATGAAAAACTTCTGAATCTACAAGATAATGCGCCATGTTTTTTATTCCATAATACGCTGGTCTTGGTGTAAACGAACCGTCATCATTCTGGTCGATTATTCCAGGAAACTTTGACGCTTCAGTGAAAGCATAATCACCAGACGATCCTGCCGGATAATCGCTTCTTCTTGGTGCACGTAGTCTGAAACATGTAATCTCGTTAATTCCGAGTGAATGTTCAACGAGAATCGTTCTTGTAAGATATTTCATCTGAGACAGATCCTCTCTCGTTGAAGATCCTATGTGGAAGCCTTCTTCCGTATTTCGTATCGGCATATCCTTTTGGTAACTATCGATGAATGCTCGAAGGTTTTGAATTTCATCAGTGAAGCTTACCGGCGGCTGAATACCGGTCATGGCTGAGTTCATATCAACGGTAGTATCCGGTACATAATCGAAAGATCCTTCCGGTTTAGATCGATACAGGTGAAAACCAATTTCATCGATATAATCAATAACACCCGCATCGAAGCAATTTTTCAGAAATAATCTATACCCGTTGAAATTAGTAACACCACCCATGATGACCTTTGCATCAGGTTGAATCGATTTTATTTTTTGAGAAGTCCCTATTAACATTGCTGAAAATTTTTCCGCGCTTACTACTGGTTTACAGAATATACCAGCGGTAGTATTGCCGAAATCAGGTTCATTCCAGATCTCCCAATTGTCAACATTGTCTTTATAACGGCTAACTGTTTTTTCCACATATGTGAGCCACGCATCCCAATAGCCGCTGACAGCATTGCCCGGATAAGGGGATGAACCTGATGGGTCGTATAAATAATTATCACCGAAGAGTGTGACAGTCAATTTAATATTTTTAGCGGTAAGATAATTAATCAGTTCATCATGTCTTGTCCAAACAAAATTATTCTTTGAATATAATTCCGCGGATGTCCAAAATATTGTGTAGCGGAACCGGCTGATTTTTAAATCATCCATGTAGTCAAAAAGAGCTTTAGCCTCATTGATGTTGGCATAGCTCCAACCATTAACTTCCGATATCTGTGAATAATGCACTTCCTGCATTCCGATTTTCAATTGGGTATTTGAGGACACTTGATTGTCATTGTTTTTTTCACTCGAACAATTAATAAGGATGACTGTCAGTAGAAGTGAAATTATAGTTGTTGATTTCATTATGTCCTCGGTAATAGATGCTTAAAGATTAAATTCAATAGTTCGATTATTAATCGACAACCTGATAATTATTTATTATGGTTCAAATATTTATCAGCTTCCAAATCTGTAAGACGTAATAATTTTTGCTCATCTTCGCTGCCGTTTACAAGGTATTCGTAATCTGTTTCATAAAGATAATATGTTCCGCATTCCGGACATCTTTTTATCTGCAATTTTCTTTCGTTGGAAGGTTTCAAATCAATCGTGAGAATTAGTTTTTCAGCAATATCGGGTAGGTAAGTGCTTATATCATCATTGCCGAATTTCTGGAGCGCGTATTCTTTATCGGCAAGACCTGAGCAGATGACGCATGTACTACTCACGGTTTTTCTTTACTAATAATTTCACAATAAAAATTAGTGAAAACAAATCCGTTGATGGGTGCGGCAGTATTGTTTTCACCCTGCGTGACTTTTTCTTCTGTTTTTATTACTCTCAGTTTAATGGATACTTCACCTTTCAGCTTTTCAGGATTACCAATTTTTTTAACGAATTCTTTTTTATTGAAAATATAAGTGTCGTATTCGGCACGCATTGTTGAGCGATCCGGTTCATATAGTATTTCATTACCGGCAATTTTCAAATCAGCAGTTTTAATTTTTATTATGATAGGTGAACTTTTTTCTGCCGATACTGTTGTGGTAGCCAGTAATATAAATATTATTGATATGATTACTTTTTTCATGAAAAATCCTCTAGTTTAATATGATAACAATATTTTGCGTAACTGCTTATATTTTTGCGGTAATTATGTTTCGCCGCCGCCAATGGCGAAGAGTTTTACCACCATTTTATAAGCGATTACTATTATTGATAGGGTAAATTTTTGCAAGGATTATTTTGCTTCTAATTCCGGAATGATGTGTAATTAATTACTTGACTTTAAAAATAATAATAATCAGATTTCTAAAATGAAGATAATATTATTAGTGTTCTTGATTCTGTGTCCTATAACATTATACGCACAGAATGATTATACGATTGATCTTTCGGGTGAATGGAAAATGATCCGCGGTGATAATCTCGATTACGCATCACCCGAATTTAACGACTCATACTGGAAAACGGTCAATCTGCCTAGGAAAGACCTAATGCCGGCAAAGACTTCTGATTTGTTCCCTGCGAATAAAGATGACACATTCGGCTATTTCTGGATCAGAAAAACTTTTTATGTTGAAGATCTCTCAACCACTCCACTGCTATTTCAGGTTGGTGAGATTATGAATGCTGATGTCGCGTATTTAAATGGAATAATTATTGGAGAAACCGGAGTATTTCCTCCAAATTTTAAATCAGGCTGGTCAAATTTCAGGAGTTATAAAATTCCTGAAGGCTATTTATTCAAAGGAAGAAATGTTATTTCTATACGTGTATATTTTGATGCTGAGAGTTGGATTTCGCCGCCTATTCGAGTTATTGATTACCGGCGAGGTTCTGCTGTAAAAATGATCCGTGACTTTTTCCTGATAAATTTTCTCGAATCTTTATTTTTTGTACTTACTGCGTTTTCTGCATTTTTTCTGGTGTTTTATTTTTATCGACGACAGGAAAAGGAATATTTGTTGTTCAGCATAGCCGCATTGTTATTAGCGTTTTCCATAACTTTACAGTTCATTGAAAATCACTATGCTTTTATACCTATATCATCCATTGCCATTTTAAAACTCAATCAATCGTCATTAATATTATTTACACCATTTTTGTTTATGTTCAACAGATATTTTCTACAGAAGAAAATATCTATCAAGGTTGTTGCCGCCACTTTGATTGTTCCGGTCATAGGTTCGGTGATAATAATTTTCAGCGTTACCCGCTATGGTGTTATATCTGTTAGAAACGCGCTTATATTGACAATACCAGTTTATATCGCTCTGACCATGTTTGATTCGATTAGAGCTAGTTTCAAGGGGAATTCTAAATCATTTATTATGATCGCGGCTTTTTTGCCTGCCACATTTTTAGCTTTTCACGATATAGCGTCATTTGTTTTTAATTTATTCGACGACGGTATCGCACTTTTTGTTTATGCTCTTCCCTTGCTTGTGATTATTTTCGCTTTTCATTTTATCTTTTCATTTATTAAAAGTCTTAACGAAAATGAAAAACTCAAAACATCATTCAGCAGATTTGTTCCTGTTGAATTCATCAATATCATCGGGAAAAAAGAGCTGTGGGATATTGAACTCGGTGATTCAACTGAAATGGAGATTACTGTTCTATTTACAGATATACGGTCTTTTTCAGCGATCTCTGAGAGGATGTCTCCGAAGAAAACGTTTAATCTGCTGAATAGTTATCTACAATGGGTTGTACCGTTGATTAAGAAAAATGGCGGATTCATTGATAAATATATGGGTGATGGGATTATGGCACTGTTCCCAAATTCACCAAAGGACGCT
>CAYLTM010000064.1:1565-9619 GCA_964386495.1 uncultured Leptospirales bacterium | reverse complement strand
GTGAGGGCTTAGCATCATTTAATTATGATATGAGTAATAACCAGAACCATATAGATGTCGGCTGCGGAATAAATTTTGGTAAGCTTATGCTTGGCACCATCGGAGAAAAATCCCGCATGCAGGGAACAGTAATCGCGGATTCTGTTAATTTAGCGTCTCGGTTAGAGAGCCTTACTAGATATTATGGGTCGGATATTCTTATCAGTGATAAAGCAATTAAGCGAATTAATGAGAAAAAAAACAATATCTACCGTATGATCGATGTCGTATGCGTTTCTGGAAAAAAAGAAATTATAAAGATTTATGAGGTTCTTCATGGCTATGATATTGGTATTAATCGAAATAAGTGCGACAATATGAAAATTTTTGATAAAGCTGTAGCGGCTTACCAGAAAGGGGATTTTGTGTTGTCCAGTCAGCTATTTAACAAGCTTCATAAAATTACTCCTGATGATAAAATAATACCAATATATTTTGAAAGAATCCGGCAAGCGAAAAAGCTGATAAGCCAGGGCGGTGAATGGAGCTATATCCATATATTCCAAAGCAAATAAAAGGAAGATAATATGAAGATTATAAAATTAATAATATTTATGACCGCTATTACCTCTATAACAGCCTATTCACAGGACGATTATAAAATCGGCATCATACATGAAATTGATTATTCTAATAAGGGGAGCAAGTCAGAAGCCAGACATGGCAGGTTGTTCGTTGCTGCAAAAAAAGGGAAAAAAGAAATTCCAGATGTTTTCAGCTATCTTTATGTAAACGACAAAGCCTATACGTTTCTACAGAGGAGCTTTGTTTTTGGCGACGATGGATATTTCCCAAGTGATCCGGTGTCTATTAAAGTCAGCGACAATTACATTCGTAACGATCAACTATCAGCCGGATATTACAAAAGCCCGGTGAAGCTAAAAGGCACACCCGACAATTGGATGTATGGTGTATGCTCCGAGGGTTCATATTTTTTCTCAATCTCTGGAATCTTCAGCATGATCGATTCAGAAAAGCCAAAACCCATCCAAAGAATGATACTTACTGAAATTAAATGATAGCCTGTGCTTGATGTCCGTTTTTACTCGCTGATTTTTGAGAAATCTATAAGCTCCTTGAAACGGTTCAGGATATCGTTCAACATCGCAAGTCTGTTATCACGCACTGCTATGTCTTTATCCATGACCATGACTTTATCAAAATAAAGATCTATCAAACTCTTCGCCTCGATAAGAATTTTAAACAGGTCGATATAATTATTGCTGTCAATTAATGCCGAAATTTCAGATTTTTTATCGTCGAAAAAGGCATGGAGTTTTTTTTCAGCGTCAATTGAAAGTAATGACGGATTGAATGTCAAAATATAATCTTTGTTTTTACTTATGAATCCGTTCAAAATATTATTCATACGTTTAAAGCTCAAAAGCATCTTGCTGAAATTTTCATCTTGTCTGAAAGTGTTTAAACTTCTCGCACGAAGGAACAATTCGTAATAATCGTAAATATTTACTGAAAGGCAGGCATCAATTTCGTCGTATTTAAAATTTTCATCCTGCAATCTGGTTTTAGCTCGAGTGTTAATAAAATCAATTATAGCGGTTAAAAGCTGTTTGTCGAGTTTGTAGCCGCTTGATGCCTTCTCAACCACAACATTAACGTTCAGATGCAGATTATTTTTTATTAGAAGATCGATGAGTGCGAACGCCTGCCGTCTCAAAGCGTAAGGATCCTGAGATCCTTTGGGGATATTTCCTACTGAATAACTTCCGAGGATATTGTCAATTTTTTCAGAAAGGGACAGCACAATAGAGACTATCGCGGAAGGGGTGTCATCACCATGAAATCTTGGTTTGTAATGATCATCAATAGCGTTTGCTACTTCGCTATCTTCACCGTCGAGTGTCGCGTAAATTTTACCTATTTTTCCCTGCAGCGAAGTAAACTCCATAACCATAGCCGTGTTAAGATCAGCTTTCGAAAGCAATATGCTCCGATGGATCTTTTTCGCGGTTGATTCATCAATTGAAAGTTCTTTGATGATTATATCCGCGACCTTCGACATTCTCATAACCTTGTCGTAGATTGAACCAAGATCTTTGTGAAACAAAACGGTTTTCAAAGATTCAACTTTCGAGAACAGTGAGTGCTTGCGGTCTTCCTTGTAGAAGAATTCTGCGTCGCTGAAACGTGCGGTTATTACACGCGCGTTACCGTCTTTTACAAAAGAGGACTCGGGATTATTCGATACAACAAGGAACTTATTAATTAATAAACCCTTGTCATTCCGCAGAGCAAAGAATTTCTGATGTTCGCGCATTTCCGCGATTAAAACTATATCCGGTACAGATAAAAATTTCTCACTAAATTCGCAGATAACTGTGTGAGGATTTTCAACAAGAAATGTCACAGTATTTAAAAGCTCCTCATCATCAACAACCGCCGCGTTGATAGATTTTGCGGTTTCTATTAATTGTTTTCTGATAATATCTTTACGATCATCCTTGCTGATTATTACGCCGTTTGATTTCAGAGTTTTTTCGTAGTCGGCGATATTTGAAATTTCCACCATGGTATTGTTCTGTATGAAGTGTCCGCGTGTTTTATTAGATGATATAATGCCGTCAATTTCAAAATTTAGTGTGCAATTGTTAAACAGAGAGAAAATATATCGAATAGGGCGCGGGTACATAATAGATTTTGTACTCCAATGCATTTTTTTCGGGAACGGGATTTCTTTTAAAGTTTCTTCTATAATAATAGGCAGAATAGATATCGCGGGTTTGGATTCCGAAGTTTTTTTCGCGAAAAGGTAGATCCCCTTTGGTGTTTCTCTTTTTTCCAGATCGGCTTCAGTAAGGTTGTTCCCGCTCAAAAATCCCTGCAGAGCTTTTGATTGTTTGCCGTCTTCATAAGCACGGTCTAAGGCAGGACCCTTAAGTTCAATTTCAGAACAATTTTGTTTATCAGGCATTCCGGAAACAGCGATTACAAATCTGCGCGGTGTCGCATAAACAGCAATATCGTTGAATGACAGATTGTTATCCGTAAGTTTTTTTGAAAAAATGTTTTTATAATTTTCTATGGCAGGAGGAATGTAACCTGCCGGAATTTCTTCAGAACCAATTTCTAAAATAAAATTGAACTTTTCAAACATAATCGCCTCATAATTTTTGAGAATTCTGCATTTTACACCAGAAATACTTATGAGCTTTCATAATCAAGTAAATTTTCATTGTTATGAGCTAATTTTTAAATCGGGTGAAAATAATTTAAAATAATAGTTGACAATATGAACTATATATAGTGTAAATGGATAAATGTCATTATCAATGTTGTTTTTGGAAGTATCATTATGATGAAAATATGTCACATTAAAAAAATATATAAATATATATATAATCTGGAAAAAAATTTTAAGATTAATTATGACATTACGCTCAATGAAGCGATTGTACTATGTTCGATTGAAGATAATAAAAACAATACATCTGTTATATGTAAAGACCTTGGTTTGACAGCCGGACGAATTTCAAAGATAATCTCCGGATTAGAGAACAAAAATTATATTCAACGGAATATTGACGCTGAGGATAAGAGATATATAAATTTCGCGGTAACAGTCAGCGGGCGGGAAAAGCTGCATGTTATAAAAAAACGTGAAAAAGATTTTTCTATCAATAATCTAATTGATGAACTTAAAAGTATTAAGGAGTGATATATGAAAAAATATTTAGTGATAGGCGGCGTAGCGGGCGGAGCTTCAACAGCGGCGAGAATTAGAAGGCTTGATGAATCGGCAAAAATTATTATGTTCGAAAGGGGTGATTACATTTCCTACGCGAATTGCGGGCTGCCGTATTATATCGGAGGCACCATTGCTGAACGGAGCAATTTGTTTGTAACTACGCCGGAAATATTCAACGCTAAAATGAATGTTGATGTTCGTGTGAAAAGCGATGTAATCGCTATAGACCGTGCGAAAAAAACTGTTAAAGTGAAAAATCTTTCTACTGGCACTGTTTATGAAGAGTCATATGACAGGTTAATGCTTTCTCCCGGAGCGGAACCTGTACGGCCGCCGATACCAGGTATTGATAATGACAGGGTTTTTACTCTTAGAAATGTAGCTGACACGGACGCGATTAAAAATTTTGTTACAGAGAATAAACCTAAGCGAGCTGTGGTAATCGGCGCGGGGTTCATAGGTCTTGAAACAGCGGAGAATCTTCATGAACTGGGTATCGAGGTAACCGTTGTGGAAATGCTCGACCAGGTATTGGCACCGATAGACTTTGATATGGCATCTATTGTACATCAGCATATCCGTTCAAAGGGAGTTGAACTCATTCTGAAAGACGGGGTATCGTCGTTTGAAAAGAACGTTTCGGGCGTATCTGTCAAACTGACCAGCGGCAGTATATTAAACGCGGATATAATAATCCTTTCAATTGGCGTTAAACCTGATACTAAACTGGCGAAAGAAGCTGGAATATCGCTGAACGATCGTGGAGCTATCGTTGTAAATGAATACCTTCAGACAAACGATGAAAACATTTATGCTGTCGGCGACGCTATAGTTTTTGAAAACAAAATAATCAACCAGAAAGTTAATACACTTCTCGCGGGACCGGCTAATAAGCAGGCGCGTATAGCCGCGGATAATATGGTATCGGGTAATAAAAAGAAATACGGCGGTGCTCTCGGTACAGCGATAGTCAAGGTTTTTGATATTACTGTCGCTTCTACGGGTTTTCCGGAAAAATATTTTGAAAAAGCCGGTATCAAATGTATTTCGAATATTACACATTCGGGAAATCATGCCGGTTACTATCCTATGTCTATTCCATTATCTCTGAAACTGGTTTTTTCACCGGATGACGGTAAAATACTCGGCGCGCAAAGTGTTGGTTATGAAGGGGTTGACAAACGCATTGATGTCATATCAGCTTTGATAGGGAAGGGCGGTACTGTTTATGATCTTGAAGAGTTCGAACATTGTTACGCGCCGCCGTTTTCTTCGGCGAAGGATCCTGTTAACATTGCCGGGTTTTCAGCGGAGAATATTTTGTCCGGTATGATGAAGATTGTTAAATGGAAAGATATTTCCGGTGTGGACAGTAAGGATCTTTATCTTCTTGATGTGCGAAGTAAAGATGAAAACGCTCTCGGGAAAATCGCAGGATCAATCAACATCCCGATTGAAGAGCTTCGTAAAAGAATAAATGAAGTGCCGAAAGATAAAAAGGTTGTTGTCTATTGCGCGGTCGGACAAAGAGGATATCTATCCTGTAGAATTCTTATGCAGAATGGTTATGAAAATGTTTATAACCTTACAGGCGGTTATAAAACTTATGAGTATATAACATCGACGGTCAGTTTGACTGAAAAATCTTTTATCGGTTCTGATAATATGTTATATCTGAAAAATGATGATCCTGCTTCTATCGGTAAAACAATTTCTGTTGACGCTTGCGGCCTGCAGTGTCCGGGACCGATAATGAAACTTAAAAAAGAAATTGATCTCATAAAGGTTGGCGAGAGAATTTCTGTTAAAGCCACAGATCCGGGTTTTAAAAAAGATTCAGTATCATGGTGCGCGTTAACCGGGAATGCTCTTGTATCAATAGAAGAATCCGCTGGTGTGATTACTGCTGTTATTCAAAAGGCAGATAAAACACACAAGTCCTCCGGCGGCTCATTATCTGACAACAAGACTATTGTAGTTTTCAGTAATGATTTCGATAGAGCATTAGCTTCGTTCGTCATTGCAAATGGTGCTGCCGCTTCCGGGAAAAAAGTCACAATGTTTTTTACATTCTGGGGATTAACAGTATTGAAAGACAGAAAAGCAAAAAATGCTAAAAAAGATATTTTCGGGAAAATGTTCGGAATGATGCTGCCGAAAGGAAGTCAACAGCTACAGCTAAGTAAAATGAGTTTCGGCGGAATGGGTGTCAAGATGATGCGGTTTATTATGAAACTGCGTAAAATTGATTCTTTGGAAAGCATGATTATTTCCGCTAAGGATGCCGGTGTAGAAATGATTGCCTGTCAGATGTCGATGGATGTCATGGGTGTTAAAAAAGAAGAGCTTTACGATTTTGTTAAAATAGGCGGTGTTGCGGCTTATCTTGAAGAAGCTGACAACGCAAACATGAATTTGTTTATTTAGTTGAGAAAATGTCTCCGTTATAGATTTAAACGGAGACATTATTTTTGAAAAAATTTTCAATATTCTGCAAAATTTTTTTCAATTCTCCATTTTTAATCGTATATATAATAGAGGGTATTATTTCCTCTGCAAATAATATGGTTAGGAGATCTTAATGATTAAAACATCTGTCTACATTAACGTTGATAAGCTATTGAAAGTTGTGGAATTTTCTATGGCGAATGGTTTATCATACAGCGAGGTGATTACTCTGTTGTTGAGAAAACTACAGCTTGACGGGGACTGCAATATCAAGAAGTTTTCCGCAGTGAAGTATCAAGATGATGACCCTGATAAGAACTGGGTCGTTAAGACTGTCTATTTTGAAGAGATTTGCTACGAGTTTTTCACTGATATGCGGAAGTTTTTTAAAATTTCCGTCTCTTTTCTTCTTGCGAAAGCTATCGATCTTTTCCTTACAACAATCCTCTCGGAAGAAAATCAGCGTAACTACACAGACCACGACTGGGATATCTCCCGGAAAGAGGAGAAATGTTCTGAAATTTGGACCATTTTGTGGAAAAACACATTGAATTGTAGAAAAAACGAGTAAAAACAAAAAACACCTCTAAACCTCAAAACAAAAGGATGTCTAAAATTTTTGCAGGAAAAAGAAAAAAATTCCACATGGTCTCCTGTGCTTATGCCTTTCGATTTACTCGTTAAAGATCCATGAAACTGAGTTATTCAGAGTAAATTTAAGTAGAATTCTAACCTGTGACAGCGGAATTTACCGTAATAACCTGTTTTTGATGGTCAATACTATGAAGCAAATAGAAAATTCGCCTATTTTATTATCATTTGAATCATAGTTACGGCAATGGGTAATTTATTAGTAGCAAGGTTATATTGTTAGGAATAATAAATGTAATTACTATTTTTATGAAAAGAAATATAAATTCAACAGGCAACTACGCTTTTAATACCTATGCTTCGCAATCACTAAACCAATGGATTTTACAACCTTTGAGCAATTACGTATATCCTTGATTTTTATAAAATATTTCTTGACAAAGGTATTTGAGTGATAATAAAGTAATAAATAATTGTTACTTATACAATAGATTTTGCAGGTAAAAAATCTATTGTTTTAAGAAATAATAATTAAAAAAATTTGGAGGTTTTTATCATGAAACGATTTGTTGCGGCATTTTTAATTACGGTAGCTTCCTACTTCTCCTTTTCCGGATGTTATGGTTCGTACGCGTTATTTAATAAAGTTAAGGATTTTAATGGTTCTCTTGGAGACAAGTGGGTCGTTTCGGCAGTGCATCTTGTTTTATGGATTGTACCTGTTTATGCTATTGCGATAACAATAGATTTTGTTCTGTTAAATACACTTGAATTCTGGCTGGGCAGCAACCCTCTCGGTATGCAGGAAGGTGATGTTGAACAGCAACTTGTCAGTTACAATAACAACGAATTTATGATAACTGCTACAAAAAATAAATTTGTAATTAAACAACTTACTGGAGAGAAAGCAGGAAAGACCGCATCAATGACTTTCAAACCGGATGAAGCATCCTGGTATATTGAAGCGAATGGAATAGAAAAGAAAGTCCTTAAATATAACGGTAGTTTTAATGAAGTTTCCTTAATTATGCCTAATGGTGATGTTGAATCTAGAACTATTAGATAGTTTTTAAAATTTAAGGCTCCTAAATGAATTTACTTCTTTTTTTTTAAAATACAGACTGTCGGTTATAAATTAACAGTCTGTATTTCTTTCAAAATAGCTGAATAAATAAATTTTCAAATACCTTTACAAAAATATACAAAAACACTTGCTTTATGGACTATCGTATAGAAAAAGACAGCATGGGCAACATAAACGTCCCTGCTA
>CAYLTM010000064.1:0-1555 GCA_964386495.1 uncultured Leptospirales bacterium | reverse complement strand
TCTTTACGGAAATATACTGTTCATAACAATTATCACAATGTTGCGATACATATTGATTAATTATTCTATAAAAACTATCAATCATCAATATTTTAAATCGATGTTAATCATAAATGATCAAACAAGTTAAAGACTCGTATTGTAAATTATTAATTATTAGGAAAATAATATGCCGGCAGTTTTCAAAAAAGATTTAATGTATTATAAGTTTTGTCTTTATGGTTTTTTAAAAAATCTGAATTTTTTTGAACCTTTCTTAATTCTCTTTTTTCTGGAGAAAGGGTTGTCTTATTTAGAAATCGGCACGCTCTACGCTATCCAGTCGATTAGCACAAATGTTCTTGAAATTCCTACCGGCATAATGGCTGATGCGATGGGCAGAAGAAGAACCATGGTTTTTTCAATGGCGTCATATTTGATCGCTTTTGTTATTTTTTATTTTTCACATAACTACGTGGTGTTTATTGCGGCTGTAATTTTTATGGCGTTCGGTGATGCATTCAGAACGGGTACACATAAGGCGATGATATTTGAATATCTTAAAATACAGAACTGGAAAGATCAGAAAGTTCATTACTATGGAAACACAAGAGCCTGGTCGCAGATGGGATCCGCATTGTCCGCTCTTATAGCGGGCACGATTGTATTTTACAGCGGTTCATACAAATATGTTTTTCTATATTCTATTATTCCATATGTTTTGGATATGATATTGCTGATGACCTATCCGAAGCAGCTAGACGGTGCGCTTCAGGAATTTCATGTTGAAAAAATCCGCGAGAATTTTAAAACGGTTTTATCGGAATTTTTCCAGTCGTTAAAGAACAGAAATATGATACGGGCAATATTCAATTCATCGTCATATAGCGGTTATTTTGATGCCGTTAAGGATTATCTTCAGCCGGTGTTAAAAGCATTCGCGGTATCTCTGCCGATATTTCTTGTCATGAATGACAAACAGCGTAGCGCGTTAATAATCGCCATTGTGTATTTCGCTGTAAATCTCTTAACATCATTCGCGTCGCAAAGTTCAGGTAGATTTTCCGAGAAATTCAGCGATATATATAAACCAATGAATATCACTTTGATTATAGGACTGCTCATGGGAATTGGAGCCGGAATATCCAGTCATTATGGATTAGAAATTTTATCAATAATATTTTTCGTTGTATTATATCTAATACATAATATCCGCCGTCCAATGGGTGAGGCTTATATTACGGACGCTATGGAAAACGATATTCTTGCAACGGCACTTTCAACGGAGTCTCAGGCGACTACGCTGGTAACGGCGGTTGCCGCACCGGCTATAGGTTTTATAGCGGACAAATTCGGTATCGGTGCGGGGCTGGCTGTTATATCTTTTGCTTTTTTAGTTTTCATGCCGCTATATTACGCTAAGCATGAAAAAAAGAAAATTTAATAACCATCACTGAATAATTCTAGAGCTTTGTTTTTTGCATTGTCCGATTTTTCGGTTTCGCCTAGTATCAGATATATTTCGCCAAGCAGCTCATAGCTAGTTGAGTTATTCGGATTGTAATATATGGCTTTA